>JBFYOR010000446.1:0-5084 GCA_041303695.1 Mycobacterium sp.
GTCCGGCAAGGGTGTTGATGTCGGTGTTGGAGTAGAAGGCATCGGCAAGTCGTTCGGTTCGGTGGATGCGTTGCGGGACATCTCCTTCGACGTCGGCCGCGGTGAAGTCGTCGCACTGCTCGGCCCCAACGGTGCCGGTAAGACGACCACCGTGGAGATCCTCTCGACGCTGACCAAGCCGGACCGGGGCCGTGCCCGGGTGGCCGGCCATGACGTCGTCACCGACCCGGCAATGGTGCGTCGCTCGATTATGTTGACCGGTCAGCATGTGGCACTCGACGAGATGCTCACCGGCTACGAGAACCTGGTGATGTTCGGCCGACTGCAGGGACTCAAGAAGCCCGACGCCCGCGCCCGCGCCCGCGATCTGCTGGCGGAGTTCGACCTTGAACATGCCGCCGAACGGCGGGTCGGTACCTACTCGGGCGGTATGCGCCGACGCGTGGACATCGCCTGCGGGTTGGTGGTCCGCCCCGAGGTGGTCTTCCTCGACGAGCCGACCACCGGTCTGGATCCCCGCAGCCGGCAGGCGATCTGGGAGTTGGTCACCACCTTCAAGGACGCCGGTATCGCCACGTTGTTGACCACCCAGTACCTGGAGGAGGCCGATGCCCTCAGCGACCGGATCATCGTGATCGACCACGGCACCATCGTCGCCCAGGGCACCGCAGACGAACTCAAGGAACGCACCGGCGGCACGTTCTGCGAGATCGTGCCGCGTGATCCCGCTGACGTCCAAGCCCTGGCCGAGGCGTTGGGTCCGCTGCTGCCGGAGTTCAACCGGGCGGCGCTGACCCCGGATTCCGACCGCGTGAGTCTGCCCGCCCCGGATGGGCCGAGCACGCTGAGTGCCGCACTGGCGCGGTTGAGCGCGGCGAACATCGAACTGGCCGATATCGCGTTGCGCCGGCCCTCGCTCGATGACGTATTCCTGTCGCTGACGGGATCGCCGGCCGTGGACCGTGACGGGGAACGGCTGGCCGGCGAGGTCCTGTCGTGACGGCACTGACGGCGGCGCGACCGGTCCCGTCGGGCCTGCAGCAGTGGTGGGTGCTGACGTCCCGGCTGATCACGCCCTCCCTGCGCAACGGCGAAGTTGCGGTGGGCGTGGTCGTGTCGGTGGCGGCGACGGCGAGTCTGTACATCCCGCTGAATCGGCTGATGGACGGCCCCGACCTGAAGATGAGTAGCTACGCGCAGTACCTGGTGCCGCTGATCGTGTTGCAGGCCATCGCCTTTGCGTCGATCTCCACCGCGTTCCGGGCCGCGACCGACTCGGTTCAGGGGATCAACCGTCGCTTCCAGTCGTTGCCGATCGCCTCGCTGACGCCGTTGGCGGCCCGGATCACCGCCAGCGTCTACCGCTGTGTGATCGGCCTGGTCGTGGCACTGGCGTGCGGATACGTCATCGGCTTCCGGTTTCATCGCGGGCCGGTGTTCGCACTGGGCTTCTGTTTGTTGATCCTGCTCACCGGACTGGCGCTGGCACTGCTGGGCGACACCCTGGGCACGAAGTCACGAGACCCCGCGGCGACGGCGCAGTGGCTGCTGTTACCGCAGCTCATCTTCGGGTTCCTGTCGGTGGGAATCCAGCCACTGCAACGGTTTCCGGAGTGGATTCAGCCTGTCGTCGACAATCAGCCCATCTCCCGGCTGGTCTACGCCCTGCAGGCGCTCGCCGGCGATTCCGGTGACGGCGTCCCGCCGGTCAGCTGGTCGGTGATCGGGCCCGCGCTGGGCTGGGTATTCGGCATCATGGCCGTGACCTTGCCGTGGGCGGTCGTGGTGTACCGGCGGAGATCCTGATGGCGGTTCTGGACGGCGCTGTCGTCGGCACTGCCCCGGCCGGCCGGGGACATCTGCTGTCGCAGACCGCGGTGCTCACCCGGCGGCTGCTCGTCCGGTCGGCCCGCACCCCCATGACCCTGGTTCACGCGGTGTTGCTGCCGGTGGCGTTTCTACTCACCCTCAAGGTCGTCTTCGGTGACTCGATCACGGCGATAACCGGTGAGAACGCGCTGTACCGCAGCGTGCCACTGGTCGCTCTGGTGGCGACGATGTCGGGGGCGACGACCGGGATGGTCGGCGTCAACGCCGAGCGCCTCGACGGGTTCCTGGCCAGGATGTGGTCACTGCCCATCCATCGCGCCGCCGGACTGCTGGCACGCCTGGGTGCGGAGACGGTGCGCCTGGTTTTCACGACGCTGATCCTCCTGACGACCGGATTCATCCTCGGATTCCGATTCCATACCGGGTTTGCGGCTGCGTTGTTATGGGTCGCCATTCCGGTGATGTTCGGCATCGCGTTCGCGGCGCTGGCCACCACGATCGCGCTGTACTGGCGCAAGACCGTCATGGTGGAGGCGATGCAGCCGGTGATCATCCTGGGTTCTACGTTCTGTACGGGCTTCGTCCCGGTGGATCGGTATCCGGACTGGGTCCAGCCGGTGGTCCGGTACCAGCCGATGTCCCCGGCCGTCGATGCGATGCGCGGACTGTCGGTGGGCGGACCGGTGCTGTCGCCGTTGATCAGCACACTCATCTGGTGTGCGGCGATCTTCGCGGTCTGTCTGGTGCCGCTGATGGTGGGCTACCGCCGGGCCAGCACCAGCCGCTAGCCGTCGTGCAGTGACCATGCGTCGAAGGGAAGGTTAACCAGAGTGTTTGGCTCAACGCCGATCCGCCACCTGTCGCCCAGCGAGGAGTTCTACGCGAAAGCCGAGAGCTTCATCAGTCTCACCGTCACGCTGCGTGGTCCGGTGGACACCGGTGCGATGGCGGAGGCTTTCGAGACGCTGTTGCGAGTGCACCCCGCCCATGCCGGTCACCTCGAGCGGGGTGCTGACGGCAGGCACCAGATTATGGTCGATGAATACGAGCATGAAGGAATGTGGCTCGAGAAGATCGGTGACACATCCACCGGGCGGCTGCCGAAGCAGTCCGAGGCGCTGGTCAACCTGCGACTCAGACTAGGTGAGGAGCGGTCCGAACTCACCCTTTTCACAAACCATGCGCTGTCCGACGCGCACCACTCGTTCGCGATGCTGGAGCAGCTGTTCGGCTGGTATACCGACATCGTCACCGGCACCGGCGTCGGGCAGGTCAAGACCGAGCCCGTTCCGGAGTCGTTGGAGGAGGTACTTGCCGAGCGTGGCATTGTCAAACTTCAGCGGTTTGGCCTGGAGCGCTTTCTGCCGGCGATGTTCGCCTACGAGCTGCCTACCTCGAGGCGGAACGCCGGACGGGTTGGCCCCCAGTCGGTTCTGGTGCCGGCGGCCTCCTGTCGACTCTCCCGCCAGGAGACCCAAGCCCTGGCAGGCATCTGTGCCGATCGACGGGTCAGTCTCAACTCCCTGACCGCCGCTTCGATCCTGATGGCCGAGTGGAAGATTCGGGAGACCCCACACCTTCCGATCCCCTACATCTACCCGGTCGATCTGCGCTTTCGCCTAAACCCGCCGGTCGGTGCTACCGAGGCCACCAACCCGGTGGGGATGGCGATGTACCTGGCCGAGATCCGTTCGGGCACCGACATCTTGGACTTGGCCCGCGATATCGTCGAGGCGTTCCGCGCCGATCTCGCCGAAGGCGTGATCCAACAGTCGTTTCTGCACTTCGGTGAGCAATACCAGGGAAACCCGCCCGGACTGCCCGACGTCGTAATGGCGACGGACGGCGGGAAACTGCCCCCACTGCGGACACCGCCGGATCTCGTGGTCGAGCAGTACGACCTCGACTTGTTGTTCGCGTCGACATCGGCGGGAGTCGACATGTATTCGGCCGGTACGTTTGACGGTCGCCTGTTGGTCAGCTATCACAGCCACGGACCCGAACCCGAACGGTATGTCGCCGAGATCCACAAGATCCTGGCTGACGTGCCGTCCCGGTACGGGCAGGTGGCCGACTAGCGGACTTCCGCTACACCGCGGCGGAAGCCGTTCCAGCGTCGCCGATCTCGGCGAGCAGTTCCCCCAGGCCAGCTGTTAGACCGTCGGCCAGGTCTGACAGCGCCGGGATCACCTCGGGGTTCGAGATCAGCCCGATGTGCAGCGTGCCGTTCACCGACCACAACGTGAAGTTGATGCCCGCACCGAGCAGCACCGGCCCGAACGGGTACATTGCCGAGACCTCGGCACCGAGGAAGTAGCGAGCGGGATCCGGGCCCGGCACGTTGGACAGGATGACGTTGTAGTTCGGGCGGAATTGGGTCAGGCGGGCGTAAACCCGCTTCGCGATACCGAGCAGAACCGAACCGACCACCTCGCCGAAGTCCTGCAGCAGCGTCGGGCTGATCGCCGAAACCTGTTCCTTTGCAGAGGCATTCGCCATCGCAACTGCCTTGAGCCGGTCCACCGGATCTGCGATCTGGGTGTGCAGCGCCACGAGCATGCCGGAGACCTGGTTGCGTGCGGTGCGATCGGATTGCCCGTGCACCGAAACCGGTTCCAGTGCGACCAGGGATGACGTGGGCAACTCACCCCGGTCCAACAGGAATTGACGCATCACCCCGCCGACCAGGGTCCCCACCACGTCGTTGACCTTGACCCCGAAATGGTCCTTGACCCTCTTGACCTCATCGAGATCGAGTCGTGCGAACGCCACATTGCGCTGGGCGCTGAATTTGGCATTCAGTGCCGTGCGAGGGGCGGTGAACGGGGCCGCCATAGCGCGGCCAGTGCGTGCCCGGCGGATGGCGTCGACGACCGCGCGCGCGGCCGCGGGCAGTACGCGGGCCGCCAGGTAAAACGGTCGGGTCGCTAACCGGGCCGCACCGTCGAGTGCCTCCCGCAACGGGCCGGTCGCCGCCGGCGCCTCGATCAGATCCGGCGGCGCCGGTGCGACTTCGGAACTGCACAGCCGGGACACCATGTTGGCGTAGGTCACGCCGTCCGCCGCGGCGTGGTGAACCTTGATCAGGACGGCCAGTCGATCGGTACCTGAATAACCATCAAGGCCCTCGATGACCCACATCTCCCACAGTGGCCGGCGACGATCCAGTGGCAGTCCGGCCAGTCGGCCGCAGACCTCGGTCAGCTCAGTCCGGGTACCGTTTGCGGGCAGGGTGATCCGGTGCAGATGCCGGT
>JBFYOR010000447.1:0-7003 GCA_041303695.1 Mycobacterium sp.
TGAAGAAGATCACGACGGTGGGGGTGACCGCGGTTGCGCTGAGCGTTGCGCTCGCCGGATGCACCCCCACGACCGAACAGGCGTCCACGGCCACCGGGCAGTCCACGCCGACGGTGTGGACTGGGTCCCCGGCTCCCGCCCACGGTGGGTCGGCGCACGGCGGGTCGGAGCGTGCCGGCGAAGCGCGGCCCGAGAATGCCACCCTGCACCAGTACATTCTCGATAACAAGATCGCCGAGGTCCCGTTCAAGAAAGATGATCCGGGAACGCCGAAAATCGACTTCCCGTTCCCGCCGGGCTGGCGCGAAGCCGGTGACCTGACGCCCGACTGGGCGTACGGCGCGATCATCTACGACAACGCGGTCGACCCCAACGACCCGCCATTCCTCTACGCGATCGCCTCCAAGCTCACCGGAGACATCGACCCGCAGACAGTCCTAGACTTGGCGCCCGCGCAACTCAATGAACTGCCCGAGTTCAAGCCGGTCGACGGACCGCCGACGCGGGACGCGCTGAGCGGTTACGACGCCATCGACTACGTCGGCACCTACGTATGGGAGGGCAAGAAACGGGCCGTCGGCCAGGAGACCATCGTCATCCCCGGAAAGGATGCGCTATTCGTCCTGCAATTGAACGGCGAGGCTCCGGAAGGGCAGGAACAGGTCGTCATCGACGCGGTCAAGCTCATCCGAGATCAGACCACCATCTCCCTACCGTCCTGATCGCCCGTCCATCCGAGACTCCGGAGAACCTCATGACAATCCGATTCACGGCTCCCCGCCTCCTGCTGGCGGCGATTTGCGCCGGGGCATTGCTGTCCGCTCCGGTGGTGACCGCGCCGCCGGCCCACGCGGCCTGTAATGCCGGACAGATCGCGGATCCCGTGACTGGCATCTGCTGGTCGCAATCCGCGACAAACCTTGGCATCACCGGCACCGGCGGTGTGTGTCTGCCCGGCAGGCTGGGATTGTGCATGGCCGCGCTGCAGAACTCACAGATGCCCGGGGCGAATCTGCCCGTCAATGCACCGGCCGGTCCGAACCGCGCGGGCTCCTGGCCCTAGCGAGCCACGGCCTTCAGCGCTCCTCGGGGAGGACTCCGCGCCGGCGCAGCACGTTACGGCCGACCGCGGTCAGGCCCGGCAGGATCGATAGGAACACGATGAGCAGGAGAACCATCTCCAGGTTGTCCTTGACCAGCGGCACGTTGCCCAGGTAGTAACCCAACACCGTTAACCCGGCACCCCACAGGATGCCGCCGACGATGTTGTAGGTCAGGAACACCCGGTAGCGCATGTAGGACACCCCCGCAAGCACTGGGGCGTAGGTGCGCACGATGGGCACGAAGCGGGCCAGGATGATCGTCTTGGGTCCGTGCTTTTCGAAGAACGCGTGCGATTCGGTGACGTAGTGCTTCTTGAAGAAACGTGAGTCTTCTTTATCGAAGAGGGCAGGCCCGATCCGCCGGCCGATGTAGTACGCGCACTGGTCGCCGAGGACGGCCACGATCGGTACTCCGATCACCAGCGCCCAGATGTTGACCGGCGGATTCGGCTGCGCCGCCAGCAAGCCGCCGGTGAACAGCAGAGAGTCACCCGGCAGCAGCGGAAACAGCAGACCGGTCTCGATGAAGACGATGATCAGGATGCCCGGCAGCACCGCGGAGGCGAACAGGCCGCCGTCGCCCAGCCAGTACATCGGATCCAGGATGCTGGGCATGGCGAGCACAGTGGTGTTCATGAGCCCCCAAGATACGGGTCAGGTTTGACATACTTCGTCTCAGACGCACCCGATCAGCCGAGAGGATCTTCCATGCCCATCGCCACGCCCGAGGTCTATGCGGAGATGCTGGATCGCGCGAAGGAGCATTCGTTCGCGTTCCCGGCCATCAACTGCACGTCGTCGGAGACCATCAACGCCGCGATCAAGGGGTTCGCCGACGCCGGCAGCGACGGGATCATCCAGTTCTCCACCGGCGGCGCCGAGTTCGGATCCGGCCTGGGGATCAAGGATATGGTCGTCGGCGCGGTGGCGCTGGCCGAGTTCGCCCATGTCATCGCGCAGAGATACCCGATCACCGTCGCACTGCACACCGACCACTGCCCTAAGGACAAGCTCGACACCTACGTGCGGCCGCTGCTGGACATCTCCGCGGAGCGGGTGCGGGCGGGTCGCCCGCCGCTGTTCCAGTCCCACATGTGGGACGGCTCGGCGGTGCCGATCGACGAGAACCTGTCGATCGCCCAGGAACTGCTCGCCCTCGCCGCAGCCGCCAAGATCATCCTGGAGGTGGAGATCGGCGTCGTGGGCGGCGAGGAGGACGGCGTCGAGGCCGAGATCAACGAGAAGCTGTACACCAGCCCGGAGGACTTCGAGAAGACGGTCGCGGCGCTCGGAGTGGGGGAGAACGGCCGGTACCTGCTGGCCGCGACATTCGGCAACGTCCACGGCGTCTACAAGCCGGGCAACGTCAAGCTCAAGCCCGAGGTGCTCGCCGAGGGTCAGAGTGTGGCGGCCGCCAAACTGGGCCTGGCCGCAGGTGCTCAGCCGTTCGACTTCGTCTTCCACGGCGGATCCGGATCGCTGAAGTCGGAGATCGAGGACTCGCTGCGCTACGGCGTGGTGAAGATGAACGTCGATACCGACACCCAGTACGCGTTCACCCGGCCGCTGGCGGGCCACATGTTCGCCAACTACGACGGCGTCCTGAAGATCGACGGCGAGGTGGGCAACAAGAAGGTCTACGACCCGCGCAGCTACCTGAAGAAGGCGGAGGCCGGGATGACCGCACGGGTGATCGAAGCGTGCAATGACCTCCGCAGCGCCGGCCGGAGCGTGTCGGGCGCCCAGTAGCACCCCCGGCCGAACCCCCGGCGGGACGTTATGACGACGACTGGCAGATCTTCCACTGCTCGTCGCGGAACTGCAGATCGAAGCTGCGGGTCGAGGTGGTGGCCGGGTCGAACGCCATGTACGAGGTGACGTTGGCCTCGGCGTGGTCCTCGTTGATCACCACCTCGTCGATGCTGGAGATCACCGGATATTGGTTGGCCGCCAGGATCCGGGTGGACGCGTCCGCCCACGATTTGTCGTCGAACTTGTCGTAGTCCTCCCTGGTCTGCCCGCAGGTGACCTCCCGCAGCGTGGCCAGGTCGCCGTTGCGCACCGCGGTGTTGAAGGTCTCGATGGTCGAACGCACCATGTTCTGCGCCGCCTTGGCCGCGTTGGCCCGCATGAGCAGCACCACACCGACGACCACCGAGGCGAGCAGCGCGGCGACCACCAGCAGAATCGGTATCAGCCGGCGCGGCCGTCGCGGGGTGCGCGGCGGGATGGCCTGCGGCGCGGCGCTGCGGGGCTGCGCCGTGGCGGCGAAGGAGTCGGTGGCAGTGGAGATGAACTCGGTCTCGTCGTCCGGCAGCCGGTCGATGATCTGGGTCGAACCCGCATCGAAACCCGGCGCGGTGTAACGGCGTTCGCCGGTGGCAGGAGTCGAGGAGTCGGTGTGCGGCGCGATCTCGGCCACCTCGGTGACCTCGGTCAGCTGAATGACCTCGGTCGCCGGATCGCTGTCCGGCGTCGGCTGCTGGCCGACGGTCCCGGCGCCGGAGTCGGCGGGGTCGTCGTGGTCGGTCCCGGACGGGTTCGACATGGCGTGTTGGGGTCCCTCCCTGGTGCTTGGTGTCTGAGGAATGACCCTAGCGGGTGGTGGCGACACCGGGCTTCAACGTCCCCGGGCCACACCGGCGCAATCCACAACGGCACAATATGGTCCATGACATCCTTCGGCGATCTACTCGGACCCCCGCCGGTGCTGCTGCCCGGCGACATCGAAGCCGAGGCGGCACTCGACGCCGGCCAGAACCCGGCCAGCGTGGCCGCGGCCCATCCGGCGGCCTCGGTGGCGTGGGCCCACCTGGCGGAGGAGGCTCTGGACGCCGATAAGGCGGTCACCGCCTACGCGTACGCGCGTACGGGCTACCACCGCGGGCTCGACCAACTGCGCCGCAACGGCTGGAAGGGTTTCGGGCCGGTTCCGTTCAGCCACCAGCCCAACCGTGGGTTTCTGCGCTGTGTGGCCGCCCTGGCCCGCGCCGCGGACACCATCGGCGAGACCGCCGAGTTCGAACGCTGCCGGGATCTGCTCGACGACTGCGACCCGGGCGCGCGCGCCGAGCTTGGCCTGGGTTAGCGGGGCTCAGACGTCGCTGTGCACCGGGCACTCTTCGGACGTCCCCGGCGGTTCGATCTGGACGGTGGCATGGTCAAGCCCGCGGGCCGCCAGCACTGCCCGCGCATCGTCGAGGACCCGATCGGAGCGTCCGTCGCTGGCCAGGTGTGCGGTCACCATGTCCTTGCCCGGCACCAGTGTCCAGACGTGCAGGTCGTGCACTTCGGTAACGCCGTCCACCGCCGCCAGCGCCGAGCGCAGTTCGTCGACGTCGATATGTGCCGGCGACGACTCCGACAGGATGCGCAATGCGGCGCGGGCCAGGGCGATGGCCCGGGGTAACACCCACAGCGCCACCAGCACGGCGACCACGGTGTCGGCGTACGGCCAGCGCGTCGTGACCGTCACAATGCCCGCGATCAGCACCCCGACACTGCTGACCGCGTCTGCCATCACCTCCATGTAGGCGCCTCGGACCGCCAGGCTGCCCTCGGCGTGCGACCGGAGCAGCCCGACGACGGCGATATTGGCGCCCAGGGCCAGCAAGGCCACCAGGATCATCGGCCAACCGGGGACGTCCGGTCTCTGCCCCAGCCGTTCGATCGCCTCGTAGAGGATGAACGCCGCCACGCCCAGCAACAACACGGCGTTGGCCACCGCGGTGAACACCTCGGCTCGATGCCAACCGTAGGTCCGCGCCGCCGACGTCGATCCCCGCCGGGCCAGCAGCAGGGCGGTCAGGCCCATGAACATCGCCACCAGATCGGTGAGCATGTGGCTGGCATCGGCCAGTAACGCCAGGGAGCCGATGGCCAGCGCGGTGGTGAGTTCGAGGACGAAGAAGACGCCCAGGATCGCCGACGCCGCAACCATTCGCCCCACCCGTGTATCGGCGGTCCCGTGGCTGTGTCCTGCCCCCATTGACTCCATGATTCCAGCCGCCAACAGGCCCTGTCGATCGGGTACGAATGGCCCTACCGGGACCGTCCCGATGGCCGGTAGGTTTTTGTCTAGTACGGCAGCGGTGAGGGGGTCCGCTGCCGTACTGCACTGCCGTACTGCCGTGTGGGGGCCGGCTTTACAGCCAGGTCGACCAGAAGCGGGTCAGTTCGCTACCGAAACCCGCCAGGGCGCCGGGAACCCCGGACAGGCCGAAAAGCCAGAACACCCCGGAGAAGAACCACCGGTTCAGGCCGGGGGCGAGCAGGACCACCAGCAGGATCAGGAATCCGAACTGCTTGGCCGGCTCCAAGGCGCGCTGGGTGGCCGGGCTCAGATGCGGTTCCAGGGCGGCGAAGCCGTCCAGCCCCGGAATCGGCAACAGGTTCAGCACCAATGCGGTGATCTGGAGAAAGCCCAGGAACGCCACACCGCCCCAGAACACCGCGTGGTCGGGGTCGAAGAACAACCGGGTCGCGCCCAACAACAGCACCGCCAGCACCAGGTTGGCGAACGGCCCGGCCAGGCTGACGATGGTGCGCTGGCGCGGGGTCATGAACCCGGTCCGCAGGTACACCGCCCCGCCGGGCAGACCGATCCCACCCAGCGCGATGAACAGCAGTGGCAGGCCCAGCGACAGCACCGGGTGGGAGTACTTCAGCGGGTTCAGCGTCAGATAGCCGCGCGCCTCCACATCGTGGTCCCCGAATCGCCAGGCGGTGTAGGCGTGCCCGAATTCGTGCAGGCACAGCGACACCAGCCAGCCGCCGATGACGAACACGAACACCCCGGCGTAAGCCATCGGACGTATGGACTGGGCCGCCTGCCACGCCAGCACCCCGCCCACCGCGGTGATTGCCACCAGGGCCAGGAACACCGGACTCGGACGCACCGACTGGTGCAACGGACGAACGCTCATCGCAGTGACGGTACCGACATGTGGCATCGTTTCGTCATGCGTCCACCGGCTCTCCCGGCGCCCAGACCGTTCTCCCCGCTGTTCGGGGGTTTCTACGCCGTCGCCTACGGGCTTGGCGGCCAGCAGCTGGTGGCCGAGGTCCTCCGCCGCCTCGGCCCCGTCGTGGAGTTGCCGGTCCTGGGCTACGGACCCGTCGTCGCCGTCGCGGACCCCGGCCTGGTCAAGCAGGTGTTCGCCGCGAAACCCGACGTGCTGCTCGGCGGCGCGGGGGTGGGCCCGGCCGCGGCCATTTACGGATCGCGGTCGATGTTCGTGCAGGAGGAGCCCGAGCATCTGCGTCGGCGCCGGCTGTTGACTCCGCCGCTGCACGGCGCGGCTCTGGCGGGCTACGTGCCGATCATCGAGGACGCGACCAGGGCGGCCATGGTGCGCTGGCCGGTCGGACGGCCCATGCGGATGCTGGCGGCGGCCCGCGCACTGACCCTGGACGTCATTGTGCGGATCATGTTCGGGGTCAGCGATCCGGCCGAGGTGAGCAGGCTGGGGAAGCCGTTCGACGAGCTGCTGGTGCTGGCTATCTCGGAGGAGACGCCCGTGCGCTACGCCGCCCGCCGGCTGGGTGCGCTGCGGATGTGGGGCCGGCTGGGGTCGATCAACCGGCGCATCGACTCCGCACTCCTGCCGTTGATCGCAGCCCGCCGGGCGCAGCCGGACCGCGAATCGGGCATCCTCGGGATGCTCGTCAGCGCGCGCGGCGACGATGGGGAGGGACTGTCCGACAAGGAAATTCGCGACGATCTCGTCACGCTGGTACTGGCCGGACACGAGACCACCGCCACCACCCTGGCCTGGGTGGTGGATCTGCTGCTGCATCATCCCGAAGCACTGGCGCGGGTACGGGACGAGGCGCACTCCGGGTGCAGTGCCTTCACCGAGGCGGTGATCAACGAAACGCTGCGACTGTGGCCGCCGGCC
>JBFYOR010000448.1:0-6124 GCA_041303695.1 Mycobacterium sp.
CGGTAACCACGAGAGTGGCGAGCGCGGTGGTCGCGACCGGACCGGGGATCAGTGCGCGAGCGGCCTCCTCCACCATCGCGCACAGGTCCTCGACGGACCCGCCGGCGCCGCCGTCGACTTCTGCCACCGCCACCTCGAACAGCCCCAGTTCGGCGAGGCCTTGGTAGGCCTGCCGCCAGGCATCGGTGCGACCGCTGTGGATATCGCGCACCGCTGCCGGAGCGCCGGCGCCGGCCGCCCAGCTGCGCACGAGTTCGCGTGCGGCGGACTGTTCGTCGGTGATGGTGACGGACACCGTCGGCTCCTCAGGTCGGCAGCAGGGCTTCGTTAGATGTCGAGGCCCACTAGAACGTGTTCTAATAATGCCAGCGATGAACCCTCAAGTCGACAGCGGTCACACCGCGAAGAAGGAGCAACAGTGTCGTCGCCAGTGTCGTCGCCAGGACAGAAGTCTGGCGGTGGGTCCAGTTCGCAACCCCGCGAGGTGATGCCGGTGTCGGTGCTCACCGATTCCGAACTCGGCTCGGAGGCCCAGCGGGAGCGGCGCAAGCGGATCCTCGACGCCACACTGGCGATCGCCTCCAAGGGCGGCTACGAGGCTGTGCAGATGCGCGCGGTCGCCGACCGCGCGGACGTCGCGGTCGGAACGCTGTACCGGTACTTCCCCTCCAAGGTGCACCTCCTGGTCTCCGCCCTGGGCCGCGAGTTCGAGCGCATCGACGCCAAGACCGACCGGAGCGCCGTCACCGGCGGCACGCCCTATCAGCGGTTGAGTTTCATGGTCGGCAAGCTCAACCGGGCGATGCAGCGCAATCCGCTGCTCACTGAGGCGATGACCCGTGCCTATGTGTTCGCAGACGCATCGGCGGCCGGCGAAGTCGACCACGTCGAGAAGATCATCGACTCCATGTTCGCCCGCGCGATGAGCGACGGCGAGCCGACCGAGGATCAGTTCCGTATCGCCAGGGTCATCTCCGACGTGTGGCTGTCCAACCTGCTGGCCTGGCTCACCAGGCGGGCGTCGGCCAATGACGTCAGCAAGCGCCTGGACCTGGCCGTGCGCCTGTTGATCGGCGACGACACAGTCGGCGGCTGACCACACAGGCACACCAAAATCGACCCGGGGTAGCCGAAGCTTCCTGATAACGGTTATCGTTTTCAACATGACCGTGCCGATGACCGCTGCGACGCCACTCGCCGCCGCTGCTCTCGCTCTGACATTCCTGCTCACCGGATGCGGATCGAACCGGACGGCGGAGTCCCCGTCACCGGCCGACACATCGGCCAAACCGGAGAGCACTGCGGTCGCCGCGCCCGGTTCGGCCGACGGGTGTCCCACCGCCCCGGTCGATGTGGTCGTGAGCGTCGATCAGTGGGGGGACATCGTGTCCGAGCTCGGCGGTGCCTGCACCAACGTCAAGACGGTCCTGGCCAGTTCGTCGGTGGATCCACATGACTACGAGCCCTCACCGGCGGACGCGGCATCGTTCGCAGGCGCCAGACTGGTCGTGGTCAACGGTGCCGACTATGACCACTGGGCTTCGGATCTGGCCTCGACCTCGGCACCGAACGCACCGGTCATCAGCGCCGCCGAGGTGACCGGGACAGCGGACGGCGCCAACCCGCACCTCTGGTACAGCCCCGCCGCGGTGACGGCGGTCGCTGACGCGGTGAGCGCCGAACTGGCGAAGATCGATCCGGCCGCGGCCGGATACTTCACCGAACGGCGCGCCGCCTTCAGCACGACCATGCAGCCCAACTCGGCCCTGATCGAGAAGATCAAAGCGGGCGCGGCCGGCAAGTCCTACGCGGCCACCGAGAGCGTCTTCGACTATCAGGCCGAAGCGCTCGGCCTGGTCAACAAGACCCCGCAGGGATACCAGCGGGCGGCGGCCAACGAGTCCGAACCGACGCCGGCTGATATCGAGGCGTTCCAGAAAGCCCTGGCCGACAAGCAGATCGACGTGTTTATCTACAACACCCAGACCGAGGGTTCGATACCGGAACAGATTCGCTCTGCCGCTGAGAAGAACGGGGTACCGGTGGTCGAGGTCACCGAGACGGTCGCACCCGGTGAGACGACATTCGTCGGCTGGCAGGACAAGCAACTGGAAGCCTTGGCGAAGGCCCTAGGTGTCACTCCCTGATACCGACAGCGATACCGCACTCGCGTTCACTGATGTCAGCGCCCAACGCGGTGGGCGGCTGATCTGGTCCCAAGCCACATTCGACGTCCCGGCCGGCGGCATCGTCGCCGTCATCGGCGCCAACGGTTCGGGCAAGACCACCCTCCTGCAGATGATCCTGGGCCTGGTGCCTGCGGCATCCGGGGAATTGGCGGTGTTCGGCCGGGATCCGGGTGTGGACAACGACCGGATCGGCTACGTCCCACAGCATTACGCGGCCGGTGCCGACGAGGCGCTTCGCGCCCGCGACGCGGTGCTGCTGGGATTGATCGGACGTCGATGGGGTCTGGGCCGGGCCAGTGCGGCACAGCGGGCGCAGGTCGATGAGGCGCTGGCTGAGGTCGAGGCGACCGCTTTCGCCGGCAAGAGACTCTCAACGCTCTCCGGCGGGCAGCGCCAACGGGTGGCGATCGCCGAGGCGATCGTCTCGCGGCCCCGGTTGCTGATCCTCGACGAACCGCTGGCATCGCTCGATATTCGCAGCCAACGGGAGATCGTCGTCCTGCTCGCCGGACTGCACCACAAGCTGGGAATGACGATCCTGGTGGTCGCTCATGACATCAATCCCCTGCTGCCGATTCTGGACAGCGCGATCTACATCCTCGATCAGCACCCGCACTACGCCCCGATCAACGCCGTGGTCGACGACGCGTTGTTGACCCACCTGTACGGGACTCCGATCCGTGTCGCGCACACCGCCCAGGGCGACCTCTACATGAGAAGCGTGCTGTGAACACCACGGTCATGGCGATGGGCTACCAGGACAACTGGCGGGACATCCTGATGTCGCCGTTCATGCGCAACGCGCTGATCGGGGGCACCATCATCGCCCTGGCGGCGGGATTGATCGGGTATTTCATCGTCGTCCGACGCAACGCGTTCGCGGCCCACGCCCTGGCTCATATCGGTCTGCCCGGGGCTACCGGAGCGGTTCTGCTCGGGCTGCCCCCGGTACTCGGACTCGGGGTGTTCTGCCTGGGCGGCGCCCTGTTCATCGGTGCACTCGGCTCGCGGGCCCACGATCGCGACGTCGTCACCGGGACCACGCTGGCATTCGCCACCGGCCTGGGTCTGTTCTTCAACTCGCAGGCGACGAAAAGCTCCAACACCATGACGAACGTCCTGTTCGGCAACCTGCTGGCGATCTCCCGAGACCAGTTGACGGCCTTTGCGGTACTACTGGCAGTGCTCGGATTGTGCATCGGTGCGTGCTACCGGCCGCTGCTGTTCAGTTCGGTGAACGCACCGGTCGCCGAGGCCAAAGGCGTTCCGGTGCGCGCCCTTTCGGTGATGTTCATGGTGCTGTTGGCCCTCGCGGTGACGATGGCGGTCCAGGTGGTCGGAACGCTGCTGCTGTTCGCCCTGATCGTCACACCGGCGGCGACCGCCATCGCACTCACACCGCGCCCGGTACTGGCGATGGGGATCTCGGCGGTCATCAGCGTGTTCTCGGTGTGGGTCGGTCTGGGCGCGGCGGCGATCTTCAACCTGCCGCCGAGTTTCCTGATCGTCACGATCGCGTGCGGCATCTGGCTGGCTGTCTGGATCACCGGCCGACAGAACTCAGCCGGCGGTGGCGCATCCGGATCGGCGCAATCAGTCAGCGATGCAGGGCATGGGTCCCATCGCTGAGGTGAGAACCGAGGTCCCTGCGAACCTCCCGACAGCGACGGCTGCCTAGGCTGGACCGGTGACCTCCGTCGATCTCAACGCCGACCTCGCCGAGGGATTCGGGGTATGGGAACTCGGTGACGACGACGCCATGCTCGGCATTGTCACGAGCGCGAACCTGGCCTGCGGCTTCCACGCCGGCAACCCGGTCGGACTGGCCCGAACCTGCCGGGTCGCCGCCGGCCGCGGGGTACGGATCGGGGCCCAGGTGGGCTACTTCGACCTCGCCGGCTTCGGCCGGCGCCGCATCGAGGTGGACCCTGCCGAACTGACCGCCGACGTGATCTACCAGATCGGCGCACTGGCGGCCCTGGCGCGTGCGGCCGGTTCGGATCTCGGATACGTCAAACCCCATGGTGCGCTGTACAACACCGTCGTAGCGCATCGCGAACAAGCCCGAGCGCTGGCCGAAGCCGTCCACGCCGTCGACCCCCGGCTGCCGGTGTTGGGACTGGCCGGCTCGGCGTTCTTCACCGAGGCCCGCCACCTCGGTCTGCGGACCGTGGCCGAGGCCTTCGCCGACCGCGCCTACCAACCGGATGGCACCCTGGTTCCCCGCGGCAACCCGGGGGCGGTGCTGCGCGACCCGGCCACGATCGCCGAACGCGCACTGGCCATGGTGAACACCGGTAGCGTCGCCGCCGTCGACGGCTCGATGATCCGGATCGAGGTGGAATCGGTATGTGTGCACGGTGATTCGCCGGGAGCGCTCGCAATCGCGACCGCCGTACGGGAACGACTGCTGGCCGGTGGAGTCGACCTGGCGGCGTTCGTCTGATGCGCCTCAAACTCGGTCGCCCCGACATCGCCCGGTACCGGGACCGTTTCGACACCCCCGTCGCCGGTTCGGGCGCGCCCGTCACTCTCACCTGGTTGGGCGTCTCGACGTTGCTTGTCGACGACGGCACCACCGCGGTACTCACCGACGGGTTCTTCTCCCGGCCGGGCCTGATCGATGTCGGCCTGCGCAGGTTGGCCCCGTCGCAGACGCGCATCGAGGAGTCCCTGACCCGAGCGGGCATCGACCGTCTGGCCGCGGTGATCCCGGTGCACACCCACTTCGACCACGCGCTGGACAGCGCCGTCGTCGCCCAACGCACCGGCGCCCGCATGATAGGCGGGATATCTTCAGCCAATATCGCTCGCGGACAACAGCTTCCGGATGAGAAAATCGTGATCGCGACACCCGGATCAGAGATGACGATCGGTTCGTTCGGGGTCACGCTGATCGAGTCGGAGCACTGCCCGCCGGACCGCTTCCCCGGGGTCATCACCGCGCCGGTCGTCCCACCGGCGAAGGCCTCGGCGTACCGCTGCGGCGAGGCGTGGTCGATGCTGGTCCACCACCGCCCCAGCGACCGCCGGCTGCTGATCCAGGGCAGCGCCGGTTTCCTGCCGGGCGCCTTGACCGGTAGCCGAGCCGAGGTCGCCTACCTCGGCGTCGGCCAGCTCGGCGTGCAACCGCAGCGCTATATCGAGCAGTACTGGGAGGAGACCGTCCGGGCCGTCGGGGCGCGGCGGGTGGTGCTGATCCACTGGGATGACTTCTTCCGGCCACTGACCGAGCCACTTCGGGCGCTGCCGTATGCCGGTGACGACCTCGACGTCACCATGCGGGTCCTGACGACTCTGGCCGGCCGTGACGGTGTGGCGCTTGCGCTGCCGACGCTGTGGCAACGAACCGACCCCTGGGCCTGACGCCCCCCGGCGAGCAGACACAAACTCGCACGGACGGGCCGCGGAATGTGCGACTTTGTGTCTGCTCGCGGGAGGATTGTGGCGGTGCTCGCGTGCGGAAGCCGGGGGGTCAGCGACGGCGCTGGCGGGCGATCTCGGCGAGCACCACACCGGCCGCAACCGACACGTTCAGCGATTCGGTCCGACCCGCCATCGGGATCGACACCACCGCATCGCAACTCTGGCGCACCAGCCGCGACAGGCCCTTACCCTCCGACCCCACGACGACCACCATTGGCCCGGCGGCATCCAGGTCATCGAGGGTGGTGTCGCCATCGGCGGCCAGTCCGACCACCGCAAGGCCGGCATCGGCCCACTGGCCCAGGGTCCGGTTGAGGTTGGTGGCCCGCGCGACCGGCACCCGCGCGGCCGCCCCGGCACTGGTCCGCCAGGCCACCGCGGTCACCGACGCCGATCGGCGCTGCGGGATCAGCACACCGTGCCCACCGAATGCGGCCACCGAACGGATGATCGCCCCGAGGTTGCGCGGGTCGGAGATGTTATCCAGGGCCACCACCAGTGCCGGCTGG
>JBFYOR010000449.1:0-7579 GCA_041303695.1 Mycobacterium sp.
GCGCGGTGCCATTCGTGCGATTTTGTGTCTGCTCGCCGCAGGGTTACCCGCCGCGGGGTTAGGCGTGGGCTGGCTGGGGCTGCGGGTCAGGTGAGGGTGACGACGTCGTAGGCGTGATCGGCGTAGCGCGCCCGGATGGTCTTCTTGTCGTATTTGCCGACGCTGGTGCGCGGGATCTCCTCGACCATCGTCCAGCGCTCGGGAAGCCACCAGCGAACCACTTTGTCGGCCAGGAAATCCCGCAGCTCGGCCGGCGTGATCGCGGCACCGTCCTGCAGCACCACGGCTGCCAGCGGACGCTCCTGCCAGCGCTCGTCGGGGACGCCCACCACCGCGGCCTCCCGCACCAGCGGATGGCCGATGAGGGTGTTCTCCAGTTCCACCGACGAGATCCACTCGCCGCCGGACTTGATGACGTCCTTGGCCCGGTCGGTCAAGGTGATGTAGCCCTGCTGGTCGATCCTGCCGACGTCGCCGGTGCGCAGCCAGCCGGAGGTGAACTTCGACGGGTCGGTATTGCGGTAGTACGAGCCGGTGATCCACGGACCGCGGACCTCGAGTTCGCCGACCGCCACATTGTCGTTGGGAAGCGCCACTCCCTCGTCGTCGACGATGCGGGCTTCCACACCACACATCGGTCGGCCCTGGGTGGAGCGGATCTCCCAGTGCTTCTCCGCCGGCGTTTCCGGAGCGGGCCACGCCAGGGTGGCCATCGGCGAGGTCTCGGTCATCCCCCACAGCTGCCGGATCTGCACACCGTGGCGCTCCTCGAAGGTCTGCATCAGCGACACCGGCACGGCCGAGCCGCCGCAGGCCACCAGGCGAAGCGACGAGATGTCATGTCCCGGTTCGCGGTCGAGGAAGTTCATGACGTCGTTCCAGATGGTCGGGACCGCGCCGGCCACCGTCGGGCGCTGGGTCTCGATCAGGTTCACCATCGACTTGGCATCCATGAACCGATCTGGCAGCACCAGGTCGGCGCCCGCCATCAGCGCGGCGTACGGCAGTCCCCAGGCATTGGCGTGGAACATCGGCACGATCGGCAGGGCTTTGTCGGAGAAGCTCAAGCCCATACCGTTGCCGGTGCACACCGCCATCGAGTGCAGGTAACTGGACCGGTGTCCGTACACCACACCCTTCGGGTGGCCGGTGGTTCCGCTGGTGTAACACATTGCTGCAGCAGAGTTCTCGTCGATGACCGGCCAGTCGAACTGGTCGGACTCGGCGGCGGTGATCTCGTGGTAGCGCAGCACCGTCTTACCCGAGGCTTCCAGCGGGGCCAGGTCTCCGGCTCCCACCGCGATCACGGTGTGCACGGTCTCCATCCGGGGCAGCACGGGCGCGAGAAGCCCGACCAGTGACATGTCGACGATGACCACCCGGTCTTCGGCCTCGTAGGCGACGAACTCGATCTGCTCGGGGAACAACCGGATGTTGAGCGTGTGCAGCACCGCACCCATCGACGGGACGGCGACATAGGCCTCCAGGTGCTCCTGGTTGTTCCACATGAAGGTGGCGACCCGCTGATCGCCGTCGATACCCAGACGGCGCAACGCGTTAGCCAGGCGGGCGGCCTGCTGGCCGACCTGCCGGTAGGTGGCGTGCCGGAACCCGTCCCCGGTGGCGGTGGTGACCGTGCGGTCGCCGTGGACATTCACCGCGTAGCGCAGGATCTCCGCGACGGTCAGCGGGGAGTTCTGCATGGTGCTCAGCATCGGGCTCACCTTCGTTAGCGTTGTCGCCCGATCGTATCGTCGCGGACTGCCGAACCCGGCCGGGTCGCGGAACGAAAGTCGAGTCGGCGGCGATAAAGAATGCGGTATAGCGTCACATCACGAAGGAGGGGCCATGCGCAGCATTGCGACCCTGGCGGCGGCAGCAGCAGCGGCCCTCGGACTGGTGGCCGGCCCGGCAGGCGCCGCCTGGGCAGACGACACCGCCCAGGACACCATTAACCAGCTGCAGCGACAGGGCTACACGGTGCAGATCGACAAGATCGGCACCGGCCCGATGTCCAAGTGCGTCCTGACCAGCGTGCGAAACCCGCACACCGTAACCCAGTGGGTGCCTTTTGTGGGCCCTGGTCTGGGCAATGTCGACGGCAACTTCCTGGTACCGGTGGTGACCAGTCAGACCATTTCAGTATCGCTGGACTGCAGCCAGCGCTGACCGGGCCAGCCGGCCGTCGTGGACGTCAGGACGCTGCGCGCAGGTCGGCGCTTTGAACCTCGAGTGCCGAGACGGCACCCTCGTAGTCACCGACGTACAGGCACGACCCGTCGTGACTGACGGCCAGGGCTGACACCGGCCGGCCCATATCAATGCGCTCAACGATCCGCGCCGTCGCGGTGTCGACGACCACGACCTCGTGGTCGTCCGCCAGATAGGCGCCGCGGGCGGTCACGATCACCTGGGCCGGCACGTTGCCGCCCATCTCGATGGTGTGCACGACGCGTCCGGCGCCGGTGTCGATGATGCGCAACACTCCGCCGACTTCGGCATCCCAGCCGGCTACGAAAACCCGGCGGTCGTCCGGGTGGACGGCGATATCGCCGATCGAGGCGCCAACGGCAATGGTGTTGAGCACGCGGCCGCTGCGGACATCGATGACCACAAGTTCGCCGCCGGCCGCCGTGGTGAGCGCGGCGTACAGCCGGTTCCCAGCGGCGTTGACATGGATGGCATCGACAGAGGCACCGAACTCGCGGGCGACCACGATGGTGCTGATCCGGCCGGTCTCGACGTCGACGACGGCAATGTCGCAGACATCGTCAGTCGAGCGTGCGACGTACACCAGGTCTCCGGACCTGCTGACGGCCAGGCTCCGAGCGCCAACGCCGACCTCCCGCGCGGCGAGCGGGACACCGGTGTCGAGATCGACGGCGACCACGCTGTCCTCGGCGATGGACGCCGACCGGACGTAAGCACGGTTGGAGGCGGCGACGGCATAGGGCTCGGCGATGCCGGACACCACCGACCGGACGCTGAGAGTCGCAACGTCGATGACCGACACGGCATCGTCACCGAAGTGGGCAGCGACCAGAAGGCGCCCGTCGTCGCTGACGGCGAGGTCGGTCACCGCGCCAGGCAGGCCGACCAACTCGCCAGCGGCGGGGCGGACAGCCCGGAGCAGATCCGCGGACGGCCGCGCCAAGCCATTGACGGCAGCGATCCGTGGAGTCGGCAACGTCGACAGCCACACCGAATCTGCGGGCCGTTCGGCCACCGCGGCGCCACCTGTCGTGTTCGCCATATTCGTTACACCTCCATAGGGCCGGAACGCGGTCCGGCGCAACCGTAAAAATCGGAAAAAATCTCGACGCGGCGCAGTTCTCAGTCGTCCTGCGCTCTGCGTCGTCCTGCAATGACTTTAACGGCGGGCACCGACACCGAATTCCTGCCGACTTCGCCCGTACACCGAGAAACTCAGACGGCGCTCAGCAACGCCTCGGGTCACCCTCGCCGCAGCCGCCGACCGGAACTCCACAACGCCGCTGGTCACCACCGATCTTCCGGGTCGTGCCGCCTGCGCCCGCCATGGCCTGAGAATTCTCATCTACTGACAGCAAATGCGGCGGACATCACATCAGCCTGCCGATGCCACCGAAATTCTTAAGGGCGCCGCTTAATTCGCGGTGGGTGTCACAGCATCTGCTCGACAGCATCGCGATTTCGGACCGGGTCACTTCCGGGAACGTAGGACGGCTCGGTGTGGTCGCACACCGTTCCGCCGGCCACCCGACGCCGGGCCTGACGGAACTCGCGCAGCGGACCCATCGCGGCCTGGGTGCCATTGATCGCCGCCCAGGTGGCCGCCCGACGCGCCGCGCGTTCGACCGGATGCGGCGGTGCGTACATCACCATTTCGGCCGCCCAGTCCGGCATGGCGTCCCGGATGGCCCAGTCGAAGAACTTGACCGCCTGCGGCACGTCCGGATTGCCCATCAGGGCCTGCCCGGTGGCTATCGCGGCGCCGTGGGTCAGCGCCAATTTCGGTAGATAGGAACGAAGGCAGTCCAGCGTCTCGGCCTTGGTTGCCGGCAGATCGGTGCCGCCCAGGGCTTGGCCGACACGGACGAACTCGCCGTAGTAGGCATCGATGTTCCGGATCGGCGCCGGGTGATACATCTGATGGGCCGTGGCGATGCCCCACACCACGGTCGCGTAGTTCCACCGCAACCAGTCCGGGTCGTCGGCGTCGTAGGCCAGCCCGTCCGGACGCACCCCCTTGATGGTGTGATGCATCGCGCGCACGGTTGCCGCGACCTTTTCGGCGGTGGCCGTCGAGCCGTAGGCCGTGCCGATGAAGAACGCCAGCGAGTGCGCGAGCCGGACCTGGGCGCCGTCGGGGTCCAGCCGTCCGGTGGGGTTGCCGTCCTCATCCCGCTCGACCACCCGCGAGTGGTCCGAACCCATCCAGTAGATGCTGGGATCCAACCGCTCGATGAACGCCGCACACTGCAGCCCGAAGATCAGTGCGGAGGTATGTGAATGGACGTGCCAGACCGCACTGCCCGGCCCGAACCACCCCGGGTCACCGGCCGGATCGGCGAACTGCAGACCCCGGAAGAACTTCTGCCGGATATCCCTGTCGAAGTCGGACCGTACCTTGTGTTCCAGAATCTGATGCGGCAGTAGCACCTTCATGTCCGCCCGGCCCCTTTCCGCGACCCTGCATTTTTCTGGTCACGCATGTAACCACATTAGCATCGAGACGGCGTCGCAACGGCGTGCCGGCGGCGCACCCTCCCCGTCCGATCACCTCGGCGATAACGGTGAGGCGATAGCGTTGAGGCGATGACGCCGGACCAGGATCCCGAGCAGCGGATCGCCGACCTGGAACGGTCGTTGTCGGTGCCGCACGCCGATGTTGCCACCTCGGCCCCCGGAGTGGCGGCGGGTCTGCGACTCGGATGGATCGTGCTGGGATTGCTGATCGCCGGCTTGGCGATCAGTGGCGGCCTGATGGTGGCCGATCGACTGAACCGCCCGGTGGCCGGGCGGCCCACCACCCCGGTTGCCGTCGACTCCGACCGGGACCTCGCCGCCGGAATCCCCACGGGCGCGCCCGTCGCCCCGACGACGGCGCCGCCACCCGTCGGGATTCCCGGTGCGCCGACGCCCGCCGGCGCACCGATCAGCGTGGCCGGTTTGGACACCCGACAGACCATCGCCTGCGCCGACAACATCGTCAGCATCAGCGGGGTCAGCAACACCGTGGTGCTCACTGGCCGGTGCGACCGTGTCGACGTGTCCGGAATCGAGAATGTCGTGACCGTCGCGGAGGCCGGCGCGATCGTGGTCTCCGGCCTCAACAACAGGGTGACATTCCTTTCCGGCACACCGGAACTCAGCAAGTCCGGCATCGGTAACACCCTGGAGCGAGGCTGATTCGGTTCAACCGGCCGGCCGGAGTCCGCCGCCGAGGGTAAGCACGTGCGCCGGTGACACCGGCATCCGGTCGGGCAGTCGTACGGTGAGCAGGCCATCGGCCACCCGCCAGTCCACCGGTTCATCGAGGCCCAGCATCCGGACCTCGGTCACCGCGGTGGCGTCGACTCCGCGGATGCCGAATTCCCGCTGCGGCAGGTCCAGCAGAATGGCATAGACCAAACCGCTGCTTTGGGTGAACCGCACCGCGGTGCCTTCGGTGGTGATGGCCTCGGCGGTCGCCCACGGCCGGGTCCGGTAGACGGCATCGCCGTTGGTCTTCAGCCAGGATCCCAGTCCGCGCAAGGGCGCCAACTGCTCCTCGGGGAAGCGGCCGTGCGGGTCGGGGCCGATCCCGATCAGCAGATTGCCGTTCTTGGAGACGATGTCGGCGAATGAGCGGACGAGCTCGGTCGCCGTCACGAAGTCCTCCGGTCGTTCGTTGCGGTTGGCGCCGAAAGAGTGCCCGACCCCGCGGGTGGACTCCCACTTCTTCTGCTGGATGTCGTCGAATCGGGCGTACTCGGGCGTGCGGATGTCGTAGTGGTGATCGGCGGGGAAGGTCAGGGCCTTATGCCGTTCCGGGATGTGGGACCAAAACCGTTGCACCAGTGACCCTCCCACGCGGGCCAGTGCGTCGCTAACCGCGCCGCGATGCTGCGGCGGCTCGATCCACCGGTCGTTGACGACCCCGTCCGGTACGGCGTTGTAGTAGTCGGCGAACAGCGCCGGCAGATCACCGCCGGCCGGCCAGCAGATGTCATTCCACAACACCGACGGCTGATAGCGACCGATCAGCTCGCGAACATGTGCGGCTGCGTACGCGACGTAGTCGGGGGTGTGTGGAACGGCCAGGAAGCTGTCTGCGGGGTTGGCCAGCAGCGCATCGTTATAGGGCCAGTCGTAGCCGCCCGAGTAGTACAGGCCCATCCGCAGACCGGCGTCGCGCACCGCGCGGCTGAGGTCGCCGACGATATCGCGTCGGGCGTGATAACTGCCCTTGCGGGGATGTTTCGCGGTGGTGGGCCACAGGCAGAAGCCGTCGTGGTGCTTGGTGGTCAGAACCACATAGCCCGCCCCGGCGTCCCGGCACACGGCGGCGATGGCATCCATATCGGCCTCGGCGGCGCCGTCGTCGAAGGGCGCGATGAAGTCGTCGTAGGTGGCATCCGGTCCGTAGGTGTCGCGCTGGTGATGCCAGGTCGGACTGCCCTGCAGGCGGCTGCTGTTGAGGTACCACTCGGCATAGGGGTTGTCCCGCAACATCTCCGCGGGCCCCTGCTCCTTGAGCAACTGCTGGATGTCGGGGACCTGCGGGGCCCAGCCGGGCACCGAGTAAAGACCCCAGTGTAGAAAGATCCCCAATTTTGCATCGTCGTACCACTCGGGCAGGGGATGGGTGGCGACGGAATCCCACGTGGGTTTGTACATCGCCCAGAGGCTATGCCAACAAATGACTTTCAGTGCGCGACGGGGGTCAACTGCATATCGTCGAAGGTACTCGCGACAGAGTTGGCGCGGCGTTCCGGCGAGGCGGCTGCCGCGATCAACCCCCACTGGGCCAGACCGATCAGGACGGCGGGCCAGAGCAATCCGGCCAATGCGGCGAAGAAACCGGGGTGTTCGGGGGCCGGGGCGCCCGGTTCCCGGACCCACTCGGCGACTACCAGGGCGATGACTGCGACGGCCAGTGCGACGATGCCGTAGAGCGCGATCCAGAACATAGCCAGATCTCCGACTTTTGTTCGAATGATGACACCGACTGTACGCCCGGCACGGTCGCCCATCGCGTTGGCCAAGTCACGAAATGATCATGGTTTCGCATCTATCCGCACCGGCATCGGCATCATTTCGGAATCGGCGGCGGATGTTTTCGCTTCGCGGATCCGCGAGGCGACTGCGGCGATCAGCAGCCACTGAATGAGACCGACCGCGAGTACCGGCCACAGCAGCCCGGCGACGACGGCGAGCGCGCCGGGACCATCCGGGGCGGAACCGCCCGGATCGCGGACCCATTCGGAGAACAGGAATGCCGCGACTGCGACGGCTACCGCCCCGGCCGCGTAAACAGTGATCAGCATGCTTCCAATATGCGCGATCATGATCGCGAACCGCCAATAGTGAAGTGCAATTCATAGAAGATGCATAT
>JBFYOR010000450.1:0-5686 GCA_041303695.1 Mycobacterium sp.
CGGCTATCCGGGGCGGGTCGACGGTCAGCGTGGTTCGGTAGCGCCGGACCACCGGGCTGCCGGCGCCCAGTGGCAGCACCATGGCATCCCCGGTCAGCGCCCGCACCGCAGGGTCCGCCGAACCCGGACCGGCTTCCAACACCGTCACCCGACGGTCGGGATCCGCCGAGAGTCGTTCGGCCAGAACCGATCCGGCACTGCCGGCACCCACCACGAGCAGGTCAACGGTCACGGCCGCGGCTCACCGCTTGATATCGGGCCGAAGTGGCTGAAGTGTCCGTTCCCGAACCACACCCGCCCACAAGCCCGCGCCGTAGGCCAGGTCGCCCGCACGTTTGAACAGCATGTATCCCAACGGACCGATCGGCCTGCCGGTCTCGTCGGGCACCGGCTTGCGCGTCGCCCAGTCCTGAACCGCGTCGATCACCGCCGCCGCGAGGACCGCGCGTCGACAGCGCCGCGAAACCGCGGCAGCGGCCAACGCGGCCGGCCAGTAGTGCCGGCAGCCGGCCGACGCCAACTGCCTTGCGCCGTAACCCAGGCCGCGGGCCGCGAGGCCCGCGACGTCGCCGACGGTGGCGTCGGTGTTCTGCACCGCGGCGGCCACCCGTCGGGTGTAGAGCCCGGCGAACAGCACCCCGGCGGCGACGCCAGGTACCGACCCGGTCGCCAGCGAGGCCCAAGCCAGCAGGCTCCACAGCGGAATCACCAGCGGTGCGCTGTTGTCCGGGTGCCGGATCGCCAGCGGAGCGGCCGAACCGCCGTAGAACGCCAGCCGGGACAGCCACTGCCCCAACTGGGTCCGGTGTTCATGCGCGACCAGCGCCACCGGTTCGTAGCGCAGCCGCGAGCCACTCTCCACCAGCCGCCAGCACAGATCGACATCCTCACCGGAGTGCAACGACTCGTCGAACCCACCGACCTCAAGCACCGCGGAACGCCGACAGACGACGGTCGCGCTGGGCACATAGGCCACCGGCCCGTAGGGCACCACCGGCGCCTCCCGCGCGCCAAGGTCCAGCGAGGAACGCACCGTCTCGTACCGCTCCACCGCGGTGTCACCTACGTGCAGGGCGACGATCCGGGGCGCCACCAGCGACACCATCGGGTCACAGAAGTGGCCGAGCAGGGTCTCCAGCCATCCCCGCCTGGGCACGACATCGGAGTCCAGGAACGCCACGAACTCGGTGTCACACCGCGCCAGGCCGGCGTTGCGGGCCGCCGCCGGACCCATGCTGTGCTCGTGACGCAGGATCTCGATCTCACACGGTGCACCGGCGAAAGCATCCGGCTGAATCGGCGTCGCCGATCCGTCGTCGACGATGATGACCCGCATGCCGCGCAGCGTCATCACAAGCCGGCGCACCCCGGCCAGGTTGTCCCGCACCGGGATCACCACGGTGACGTCGCGGTAGGACGGCCCGCCGGCCGGACGCGGGTGGGCGACACCGGCGTCCAGCAGGGTTCGGGCCAGGTCTGCGGTGGCGGCGTCGCGAACCTCAAGCCGACCGCCCTCGAGCATCCCCTGGGCGGCCGGGGCCAGCTTGAGCATCCGGGTCGGCGAGCCGCCCAGCAGCGTGGAGCCGGCGCCGAGGACCCGCACCCGGCGGTCGACCTGGACTGCGAAACCGTCCGGCAGCCGGCTCATGTCAGCATCCCGACGTCATCCGGCGCCCACCGCAGGATGCGTGCGGCACAGTCGGCGACCATCCCGGTGAAGATCTGCTCGCCGGCCGCCTCGGTGGCGGTGCTGGGGTCACCCAGCACACCCGACTCACTCACCGCGGCAACCCCGCCGCGGCGCATCCTTGCCATCAGCTCCGGCAACGGCTCGACATTACCGGCCGCGAACCGCTCGACCAGGACCAGGTGCGGCGAAAGGTACAGCAGCAGTGAGGTTTCGGTGTGCCCGGCATGAGCGTCACCGCCGCCGGTCGAGGCACTGCACCAGACCGCGTCGCGGCCTTCGGCGCGCAGCAGGCCGACGCCGGCCCGCAATGCCTCGGTGTTACCGCCGTGCCCGTTGACGAACACCAGCCGACTCGCCCAGTCGCAGGCCGACCGGCCGTACTCGACGAGCACCGCGGTCAGGGCCGCAGTGCCGATCGAGACGGTGCCCGGAAAACCCTGATGCTCGCCGGAGGCGCCGTAAGCGATGGCCGGGGCGCTCAGGTGGCCCAGATCGGCGCCGACCCGCTGCGCGAGCGCGACCGCGATCCGGGTGTCGGTGTCCAACGGCAGATGCGGCCCGTGCTGCTCGGTCGAGCCCACCGGGACGACCAGGGTTGGGGCGACGCCGGAAACCTGTCCGGACGTACACTCCCCCAGCTCACCCCGGACGATCACTCGGCGATAGTAGTACCGGACCCGCCGAGGCCTCGGGTGAATCCGGGTGGTACGAGCACGTCGTCGCGGGTCAGGTCGTGAATGCTGGACTTGGCCAGGCCCCGCAGTGCCGAGTCGATTCCGCCCTGCAGGATGTCCAGGACGTTCTCCACGCCGGCCTGACCGGCGGCACCGAGGCCCCACAGGTAGGCACGTCCGATCATCACCGCGCGGGCCCCCAGAGCCAGCGCCTTGACCACATCGCTGCCGCGCCGGATTCCACCGTCGAGCAGCACTTCCACCTGATCGCCGACGGCATCGGCGATCCCCGGCAGGGCCCGGATGGTGCCCGGGGTTCCGTCCAGGTTGTTACCGCCGTGGTTGGACACCGAGATGGCCGAAACACCGGCGTCCACCGCACGTCTGGCGTCGTCGACCCGCATGACGCCCTTGAGCATGAACGGCCCGCCCCAGAACTCCCGCAGCCAGGCGATGTCCTCCCAGGTCGGCGGTGGGGTGCCCATCCACTCGCCGTAGGCGGCGAAGAACGGCGGTCCGGCCTCACCACGACGGCCCTGATTCGGCGCGGTCAGCGACGGCGGTTTGAGCGTCTTGGCCCATTCCAGGAACCAGCGCGGCCGCACGATGCCCTGCGGGGACATCTTGATCGCGGTCAGCATGTCCATCTTCTCGGGGATCTTCGGGCTGCCCCAGTCCCGGCCGTGCGAGAAACTCCAGTCGGTGGTCACGATCAGGCCCGCCGCCCCGGCCGCGCGGGCCCGTTCGGCGCGCTCGGCGATGGCGTCACGCCCACCCAACCAGTAGATCTGGAAGAAGGTCTTGGGGTTGGCGGCGATCACGTCTTCGATGGGTTTACTGGCGAACGATGACAGCCCCATCGCGGTGCCGCGAGCCGCGGCGGCGCGCGCGACGGCCACCTCGCCGTCCGGGTCGACTGCCTGAACTCCGGTCGGGGAGATCAGCACCGGCAGCGAGATCTCTTGTCCCATAACCGTTGTCGCGAGGTCACGCTTCTCGGTGGCACCGATGACGTGCGGAGCGAAGCCCAATTCGGCGAACGCCTCGACGTTGTCGGAATAGGTCAGGCCCTTCTCACTGCCGGCGAGCAGAGCCGAGTACACGGCCTTGGGCAGCCGCTTGCGGGCGCGCTCCTGCGCGACGGCGACGGTCTCGAACCAGATGTCGCGTGCCATCAGAGTGGACTTTCGTTGCAGGGTTTCGCCGGCGGCTTGGACAGCGTCAGCATGACGGTTCGGGAGTGGTCGACCCGAGGGCGTGGCTTATCGCGTTCGGCTTCCAGCGCCGGCGCGCCGTAACCCTCGACGCATTCGGGATCCGGACCGTCCAGTGGCAGGCCGGTGAAGAACTTCGCCGCCATGCAGCCGCCACGGCAGCTGTCGTAGTGTCCGCAACTGCCGCAGGCACCGGCCGACTGCGGGCTGCGTAGGCCGGCGAACAGCTCCGAGTTCTTCCATACATCGGAGAATCGGGTGCCGAAGCCGTCCTCTGAAACCACATTTCCGGCCAGGAACTGGTCGTGGATGGCGAACGGGCAGGCGTAGACGTCACCGACGGGGTCGATCAGGCACACCACCCGGCCTGCTCCGCAGAGGTTCAGCCCGGCCAGCGCCCCCGGCGCACCGAGGCCGGACAGATGGAAGAAGGAGTCCCCGGTGAGCACCCGTTCGCCGTTGGCCACCAGCCAGTCGTACAGCTCGCGCTGCTGGGCGGCGGTCGGATGCAACTCGTCCCAGACGTCGGCGCCGCGGCCGGACGGGCGCAGCCGGGTGATGCGCAGGGTCGCACCGTACGTGTCGGCCAGCGCCTTGAAGTCATCGAGTTGGGCGACGTTATGGCGGGTCACGACGACGGAGATCTTGGCATCGGAGAAACCTGCCGCGGCAAGGTTTTCCAGCGCCCGGATCGCCATCGCGAACGATCCGACACCCCGCACCGCGTCGTTGACCTCGGCGGTGGCACCGTCCAGAGAGATCTGCACGTCGACGTAGTCGCTGGCCGCCAGCCGGTCGGCAACCTCGCGGGTGATCCGAATGCCGTTGGTGGAGAACTTGACTCCGACCTGGTGCGCGGTGGCGTAGTCCACCAGTTCCCAGAAGTCCGGCCGCACGGTGGGCTCGCCGCCGCCGATGTTGACGTAGAACACCTGCATACGCTGCAGCTCGTCGATGATCGCCTTGCATTGGGCGGTGGACAGCTCACGGGGGTCCCGTTTGCCCGATGAGGACAGACAGTGCACGCACGCCAGATTGCAGGCGTAGGTGAGCTCCCAGGTCAGGCAGATCGGGGCGTCCAGACCGCGCTCGAACTGGTCGACCAGCCGGGGCACCCGGGCCGGGGCGCTCATGCGGGCACCAGCATGTTGGACTCGGCGAGCACACCGAGGGCGTGCAGGTACGGCGCCTCGTCCTCGCGGTCGACGCCGGCCGCGGTCAGCGCGGACCGGACATCGGGATGATCGGCCAGCGACTCGATCACCGCCACGATGGTCCGGTTCTTGAGGAAGGACAGCCGGCGGGTCCCGAAGTGGTAGAGCAACGCCCCGAACGGCTCGGGACGGACGGCCACCTGCGGGTTCAGCCGCCAGCTCTGCGAAAGGTCGATCAGTAGACCCCGCACATCCCGTCGATGGACACCTCTTCGACCAGTGTCTCGGTCACCAACTCGGTTCCGGTCTCGGCCTCGTTCTCCATCTGGCACATCCTTTCCGCGGTTCGCCGACGCGCTAGCGTCACGGGCGCCAGAATATGGCATCAGGTGCCGAAAAAGAAAGGTTTTCGCCGATGGCAGCAACCGCCCGCCCCGCCCGGGTCGGCCGCCGCCGTTCGACGACCCAGGGCCACATCGCCGAGGTTGCCCTGGACCTGTTCGACACCTACGGGTTCGGCGAGGTCAGCGTTGACGACGTCGCGCTGGCCTCCGGTATCGCCCGACGCACCCTGTTCCGCTACTACCCGTCGAAGAACGCCATCCCGTGGGGCGACTTCGACTCGCACCTGAGGCATTTCGCGGGCCTGCTCGACGGCGCCGACCCGCAGGCGCCGATAAGGGTGGCACTGCGGGCCGCGCTGCTGGATTTCAATACCTTCGAGGCCTCCGAGGCCGCCCGCCACCGCCAGCGGATGCGGGTGATCCTGCAGACCGCGGAGTTGCAGGCGTACTCGATGACGATGTACGCCGGCTGGCGCGAGGTGGTGGCCCGCTTCGTGGCGCGGCGCACCGGTGACCGGCCGGACAACCTGGTGCCGCAGACGATGGCGTGGCTGATGCTCGGGGTGGCATTGGCGGCCTACCAGCACTGGCTGGCCGACGACGCCGTGGA
>JBFYOR010000451.1:0-3021 GCA_041303695.1 Mycobacterium sp.
TCCAGCCGTTGAACGGCACCGCCTGCTTGAGCGCATCGATGATGTCCGCCTTGTTCCGCGGGGGCTTCTCGCTGAAGTAGGCGAGGTTCACCCCCAGCGTCTGTTGGGCGAACAGCGTGAAGTGCCCCCAGGTGTCGATGAAACCGGGCAGCATCGTGCGGCCCTGTAGGTCGACCTGCCTGGTGTTCCCGACGGCCGCGGCGACCGCTTCCCGCGTTCCCGCAAGGACGATCCGGCCGTCCTTGACGGCCACCGCCTCGACATAGTCGGGTGTATCGCCCTCCATGGTGAGGATGGTGCCGTTGTAGTACGTGACCGGCCATCCGGGCTCCGGCGCGGAATCTGTGCGTTCAATCACGTTGGACACCTCTACCTTTCCGAACTCCCCGAGGTCCTCGGGACCCAGCATGGCACTGACGGGCCTATCGTGGGACCGTGCCCCATGACCGCGACGCGTGGCGTTGAGCCGGCCCCGGTGAGCACCGACTCCCCCGCCCTGATCGACGATCCCGCCGACCTGTCCGCACTGCGTGCCACCGCCGCCGACCCCGACGGATTGTTCGATGCCTTCGCCGGGTGGGCCGAAGCATGCGGCACAGCCCTGTACCCGGCGCAGCAGGAAGCGCTGATCGAACTGCTCAGCGGCGCCAATGTCATCCTGGCCACCCCGACCGGCTCGGGGAAGTCGCTGGTGGCCACCGGCGCGCAGTACGCCGCGCTGGCGGCCGGAAAGCGCAGCTACTACACCGCGCCGATCAAGGCGTTGGTCAGCGAGAAGTTCTTCGCACTGTGCGCGGTGTTCGGGGCCGAGAACGTCGGAATGCTCACCGGCGACGCCGCGGTCAACGCGGGCGCACCCATCATCGCCTGCACCGCCGAGGTGCTGGCCAACATCGCGCTGCGCGAAGGTGCAGACGCCGATATCGGCCTGGTCGTGATGGACGAGTTCCACTTCTACGGCGACCCCGACCGCGGCTGGGCCTGGCAGGTGCCGCTGCTGGAGCTGCCGAAAGCCCAGTTCCTGCTGATGTCGGCCACCCTCGGGGATGTGACGTTCCTGCGCGAGGACCTCACCCGTCGCACCGGCCGGCCCACCGCACTGGTCGCGAACGCCGAACGCCCTGTCCCGCTGTACTACTCGTACGCGACGACGCCGATGCACGAGACCATCGCCGAGCTGCTCGACACCCGCCAGTCCCCGGTCTACGTCGTGCACTTCACCCAGCAGTCCGCGCTGGAACGCGCCCAGGCGCTGATGAGTGTCAACGTGTGCAGCAAGGATGAGAAGGCCGCGATCGCCGAACTGATCGGCGGGTTCCGGTTCTCCACCGCGTTCGGTTCGACGCTGTCGCGGCTGGTGCGCCACGGTATCGGGGTGCACCACGCCGGGATGCTGCCCAAGTACCGGCGGCTGGTCGAGCAGCTCGCCCAGGCCGGGCTGCTGAAAGTCATCTGCGGCACCGACACCCTCGGGGTGGGTATCAACGTGCCGATCCGCACTGTGGTGTTCTCCGCGCTGTCGAAGTATGACGGCACCCGCAGCCGGCTGCTCAATGCCCGGGAGTTCCACCAGATCGCCGGCCGGGCCGGCCGCGCCGGCTACGACACCGCCGGCACCGTGATCGTCCAGGCCCCCGACCACGAGGTGGAGAACCTCAAGCAGTTCGCCAAGGTCGCCGATGACCCCAAGAAGCGCCGGAAACTGGTGCGCCGCAAAGTCCCCGAGGGCATGGTGCCGTGGAGCGAGGCCACCATGACCCGGCTGGTCGAGGCGGCCCCGGAACCGTTGACGTCCAACATGAAGGTCTCCACCGCGATGATCCTCGACGTCGTCGACCGCCCGGGTGACCCGTTCATCGCGATGCGCCGACTGCTGACCGACAACCACGAGCCCCGCAAGCGCCAACTCCAACACATCCGTGAGGCGGTCGGCATCGCCCGCTCACTGCTGCAGGCCGGGGTGCTCGAGCGCCTGGACGAACCCGACGAGTCCGAAGCCGATCCCGATCAAAAAGGCCGCCGCTACCGGCTGACGGTGGATCTGCCGCGCGACTTCGCCCTCAACCAGCCGCTGTCGACGTTCGCCCTGGCCGCCATCGAGGCCCTGGATCCGGCGTCGGAAACCTTTGCCCTGGATGTCGTTTCGGTGATCGAGGCGACGCTGGAGGATCCCCGCCAGATCCTGGCCGCGCAGCTGAAGAAGGCCCGCGGCGAGGCCGTGGCGCAGATGAAGGCCGAGGGCATCGAGTACGACGAGCGGATCTCCCTGCTCGACGACGTCAGCTATCCCAAACCGATCGAGGAGCTGCTGCGGCACACCTTCGAGGTGTACCTGCAGACCAACCCGTGGGCCGCCGACGGCCAGCTCTCGCCGAAGTCGGTGGTGCGCGAGATGTGGGAACGGGCAATGACGTTCCGGGAGTATGTCAGCGTCTACGGCCTGGTCCGCTCGGAAGGGGCGGTCCTGCGCTACCTCTCCGATGCGTTCAAGGCGCTGCGCTCGGGGGTACCGGCCGCCGCGCGGACCGAGGAACTCACCGATGTGGTCGAGTGGCTCGGCGAACTGGTTCGCCAGGTCGACTCCAGCCTGCTCGACGAATGGGAGCAGCTGACCAGCGCCGATCAGCCGCTGAGCGCGCCGGTGGCGGTGCCGGCCCGCCCGCGGCCGCTGACCGGCAACGAGCGTGCGTTCACCGCGATGGTCCGCAATGCGCTGTTCCGGCGGGTGGAGCTGTTCGCGCGCAGGCGCTTTCACGATCTCGGCGAGTTGGACTCCGGCTCCGGGTGGACGGCCGAGCGCTGGCAGGAGGTCATCGGCGACTACTTCGCCGAGCACGACGACGTCGGCATCGGCGCCGACGCCCGCGGGCCGGCGCTGCTCATCATCGACCGCCGGCCGGGTGCGTGGCGGGTGCGCCAGATCCTCGACGACCCGGCCGGGGACCACGACTGGGGCATCGAGGTGGAGGTCGACCTGGAAGCCTCCGACGAGGAAGGCGCGGCGGTGCTGCGGGTGATCGA
>JBFYOR010000452.1:0-5200 GCA_041303695.1 Mycobacterium sp.
ACCCCCGGCAGTACCACCCTGCCCCGGACCCACCGGAGAACGAGCCGACTGGTGGTGGTACGAACCGTTCCAACCACAAGCCCCACCAACCACCAACTGAACGGCTGTTGTGTGACGGTTCGATCGACACCGCCAAAACCGGACGGCCGAGTACAAATTGCGTGGCAGGTACAGGATTCGAACCTGTGTAGGCTTTCGCCGACGGATTTACAGTCCGCTCCCATTGGCCGCTCGGGCAACCTGCCTGGGTCAAACCGGGGCGACCCGGCTTGATGCGTCTAGCAGGGTACAACGAGTATGTACCCCGGACACAAACCGGCCGATCACGAGGGAGGGCACCCCAGTGGCTGATTCCAGCTTCGACATCGTCAGCAAGGTCGACCGCCAGGAGGCGGACAACGCGTTGAACCAGGCGGCGAAGGAACTGAGCACCCGGTTCGACTTCCGCGGCACCGACACCACCATCGCCTGGAAGGGCGACGAGGTCGTCGAGATCGTCTCCTCCACCGAGGAGCGCGCCAAGGCCGCCGTGGATGTGTTCAAAGAGAAGCTCATCCGCCGCGATATCTCGATGAAGGCCTTCGACGCCGGCGAACCGCAGGCCAGCGGCAAGATCTACAAGGTCAGCGGGACCATCAAAGAGGGCATCAGCAGCGAGCACGCCAAGAAGATCACCAAGCTGATCCGCGACGAGGGGCCCAAGGGCGTCAAGGCCCAGATCCAGGGCGACGAGATCAGGGTCAGCTCCAAGAAGCGCGACGACCTCCAGGAGGTCATCGCGCTACTCAAGGGTGCCGACCTCGAGGTCGCACTGCAGTTCGTCAACTACCGGTAGGGACCAAAGGCCGCTGGCCGACCAACCGGTGGAGTGCCTAAGGTGGTGTACGTCACCCCATGCTTGTCAGCAGATGCACTCAGCGAGGACCGCGATGACCGTCATGCCCACCGAAGACGCCCGACCCGCCGAGTCCGACGGCGGCGACTACGACGTCGTCATCATCGGCGCCGGCATCTCCGGGATCGGCGCGGCCTACCGGCTGGCCGAGGCCGATCCGTCCACCCGGTACGTCATCCTGGAGCGCCGCGAGCGTATCGGCGGCACCTGGGACCTGTTCCGCTATCCCGGTGTTCGCTCGGACTCCTCGATCTTCAGCCTGAGTTGGCCGTGGGAGCCGTGGACCGGCAGGGAGTACGTGGCCGACGGGGACGTCATCCGCGACTACATGGAGGACGCCGCCCGCAAGCACGGCATCTTCGGCCACATCCGCTTCAACACCACGGTGGACTCCGCGGACTGGGATTCGGCCACCGACACCTGGACCGTGCGGACGAGGGACGGGGCCGGTGTCACCGCGACCTATCGCGGCCGCTTCGTGTTCTTCGGCTCCGGCTACTACAACTACGACGAGCCCTACAGCCCCGACTTCCCCGGCCTCGACACCTACCAGGGCACCGTCGTGCACGCCCAGCACTGGCCGGAGAACCTCGAGTATGCGGATAAGAAGGTGGTGGTCATCGGCTCCGGGGCCACCGCGGTCTCGCTGGTTCCCGCGTTGGCCCGTACGGCAGCCAAGGTGACCATGCTGCAGCGCTCCCCCGGTTACCTGTTCGCCATGCCGAGGATTGCCCCGTGGATGCAACCGTTGCGCAAACTGTTGCCCAACAAGCTTTCCTACTCGATCGTTCGCGCCATCTCGCTGGCGTTCGAGAAAATCGTCTGGGTGTTCGCCCGCGGCCTACCGGCTGGGATGAAGAAGTTGGTGCGTTGGCAGAACACCAAGCTGCTGCCGGCCGGCTACCCGGTCGACCGGGATTTCAAGCCCCGCTACAACCCGTGGGACCAACGTCTGTGCGTGGTCGCCGATGGCGACATGTTCGAAGCCATCAACCAAGGCAGCCTGGAGGTCGTCACCGACCACATCGACCACTTCGACCCGACCGGCATCGCGCTCGCATCCGGCCGCCACCTCGACGCCGACGTCATCGTCAAGGCCACCGGGCTGAACCTGCTGGCCCTGGGCGGGGTGCGGATCAGTGTCGACGGAGCCGAGGTCAAACCGCAGGACCGGTTCTCCTACAAGGCGCACATGCTCGAGGACGTGCCGAACCTGATCTGGTGCATCGGCTACACCAACGCCTCCTGGACACTGCGTGCCGACATCACCGCCCGCGCGACAGCCAAACTGCTGGACTACATGAAGACCCACGGCTACACCCACGCCTATCCGCACCCCGCCGACGGGCCGATGCCGGAGAAGCCGACCTGGGACCTGCAAGCCGGCTACGTCAAGCGCAACGCCCACGCGTTGCCGAAGTCGGGCACCCAGCGGCCGTGGGTGGTCCGCCAGGACTTCTTCGCCGACGCCTTCGACTACCGCTTCCTGGACAAGATCGACGAGGACATGGTGTTCGGCCGGGTGCGCAAGCCCGCCGAACTTGTCGGCTAGTCGCGTCGTCAAACCTCCGGTAAACCCGCGCCGTCGGCACTACGTTTGTCGGCATGACACCTGATCGTCGCGAACCGAAAGTCGTCGTTCTCGGCGGAGGCTCCTGGGGGACCACCGTCGCGTCCATCTGCGCCCGGCGCGGGCCGACGCTGCAGTGGGTGCGTTCGGCCGACACCGCCGAGGACATCAACACCAACCATCGCAACAGCGAGTATCTCGGCGACGAGGTCGTCCTGCCCGAAAGCCTGCGCGCCACAAACGATTTCAACGAGGCTGCGCACTGCGCCGATGTCATCGTGATGGGGGTGCCATCGCACGGTTTCCGCAGCGTGCTCACCGAACTCGCCAAGGAACTGCGCCCGTGGGTGCCGGTGGTCAGCCTGGTCAAAGGCCTCGAGCAGGGCACCAACATGCGGATGAGCCAGATCGTCGAAGAGGTGCTGCCCGGCCACCCGGCGGGCATCCTGGCCGGGCCCAACATCGCCAAGGAGGTGGCCGAGGGCTACGCCGCCGCCGCCGTGCTGGCCATGCCCGACCGCAACCTGGCCGGAAATCTGGCCGGCATGTTCCGCACCAAGCGGTTTCGCACTTACACCACCGACGACGTGGCCGGCGTCGAGATCGCCGGTGCGCTGAAGAACGTCTACGCCATCGCCACCGGGATGGGCTACGCGATGGGAATCGGCGAGAACACCCGTGCCATGGTGATGACCCGGGCGGTCCGTGAGATGTCCAAACTCGGCGAGGCCATCGGCGGCCAACGCGACACCTTCTCCGGCCTGGCCGGCATGGGCGATCTGATCGTCACCTGCACCTCAAAGCGCAGCCGCAACCGTCACGTCGGCGAGGAACTGGGTTCGGGCAAGACGATCGAGGAGATCATCGCCGGGATGAACCAGGTCGCCGAGGGCGTCAAGGCCGCCAGCGTCATCATGGAGTTCGCCGAGAAGTACGGCCTGCACATGCCGATCGCCCGGGAGGTCGACGCGGTGGTCAACCACGGCGCGACCGTCGAGGATGCCTACCGCGGCCTGATGGCCGAGAAACCCGGCCACGAGATCGACGGCACCCGCTTCTAGGGAACTAGCCGGCCTGCGGCGCAGCGGGCCCAGCCGGCATCGCCGGCATGACCGGCGGCAAGCCCGGCAGCACCGCGGTGCCCTCCGGGCGATCCAGCAGCGGACTGACGGCGTTGATGTAGGTGCCGGTGGGCCCGACGACGAAGCCGACCTGGTCGCGGCTGTTGAAGCAGGCCACCGTTCCGGTGTCGTCGACCCCGCAGCTGACCTGCCGGAAGCTCAACCGGGTGTTCGGCGGCAACGCCTTCACCTCACCGGCGGCGGCGAAGATCGGCTCTGCGGTGGTGGCGAACGTCGGCGCGCCGACCGGTCCCCCGCTGACGAGGTTCACGCCCGCCGGCGCCCCGGGCAACGGGCCACTGCACCCGTAGTCGCCGTTGAGGTTGTCCAGGATGCAGACCACCCCCGGCGGCCCGGCGAAGGCGTACCACTTGCCGCCGTTGGCGGCGTAGTCGGCCGGATTCAGCGGGGTGTAGGCGTTGACGTTGGGAATCGGTGGCGCCGGCGCGGGCTCCGGGTCGGCCCATGACGTCGCCGAACCCGCCACACCGGCAACTACAGCCACAGCGGTACTTACCAGAAACCTGAGTAACATCACATAACCGTACCGAACATGAACCAGCATCATCCAGTGGCTTTCAAACTCGGATGGATACCCTAAACTAAGACTTAACTTGGCAGACGCTGAGAAAACAGAAGGGCCAAGAACGTGGATCGGCGCATCGGGTACTCGCTACGCGCAAGCGTAGCGGCCGTTGGCGTCTCCGCGGGTTTCATGGTCCTGGCCACCACCGCTCAGACTCCCGACGGGTTCGTCCACGCCAGCCTCGGCGGACCGTTGGAACTGTTCGGCACTGTGTCGCCGGACGTGCTGGCCATCGGCGACGGCTCCAATGACGCGAGCGAACTCGCCGCGCTACTCAAGGCGCCCGCCAAGGAAATCAGCGGCAGCCCCGATTCGCCCTACCGGGTGGCGTTCGAGGCAGGCTCCACACCGGACACCGCTGCGCTGAACGTCTTCCCGGCCGATGAGCCGGCCGGTGCACTCACCACCAAGCAGTCGCTGGATCAGATTTCCAAGCCCATCGTCGACTCCGAAGGTCGAGTGGACTGCTCCGGCTCGGTCAGCTGTAATTTCGATCCGGCCACCAAGGTCACCACCGTGACCTACCCCGACGGTGTCGTCGCGCTGGTCCAGAAGGTCAACGATATGACGGTGGTCGCGTACAAGACCGTCGCTGAGAATCTTCGCAACCAGCTCCAGGCGTTGGTGCCGGCAGCACCGGCTCCGGTGCCCTCACCGATGGCGGCGGTCGCCGCACCCACCCAGACCCCTGCCCCGGTGCTGCAGGCCCCCGCGGCCGAGACCGCGGCTCCCGCCGTCGATCCCGGCCCGGCGGATCCGGATCCGGTGACCGAGCCCTCCACCAAGCGGCAGGGCCCCAGGGTCAACGTCACCCGGCCGCCGATGGACTTCACCCCGGGACGCGACGGCTCGGTCCTGCCCAACGGCGGCAACGGCTCGGGGGCCAACCTCGACAGGGTCAAGGACGCGCTGGATTCGTTCGCCGACGCCGTCGGCGATGCTGTCGACAAGGTCGGCAACGCGATCGGCGCGGGCGCGGCCGACAAAACCCCACCCGACTAGGACTCGTGGGGGCCCACAGGCCCCCC
>JBFYOR010000453.1:0-14870 GCA_041303695.1 Mycobacterium sp.
GATGGTGGCAGTGGCGGCAGGGCGGCGGGTCCGTCCGACTGCAGCAGTTCGAGAAGTTCGTGCGCCACCGTGGCCAGCCGGCGTTCGTCGGCGTAGGCCAGCCGGTCGGGCAGTTCGGCCACCGGAACCCAGGCCACCTCGGTGACCTCGACGTCCTCGTCGCACAGTTCTCCGCCGGAGAACCTCAGCAGGTAGTGGTGGACCGTCTTGTGGACCCGCCGACCGTCGGTGACGAACCAGTAGTCGATGCTGCCCAGCGCGGCCAGCACATGTCCGTGGATACCGGTCTCCTCGGCCACCTCCCGGATCGCGGTCTGCTCGGCGGTCTCGCCTTGCTCGATATGACCCTTCGGCAGCGACCACAGCATCCGGCCGCGCCGGTCGACGCGACCGATCAGCGCTGCCAGCTGCTCGTGGCGGGGCCGGTCGACGCCGTCGACCACCAATCCGCCGGCGGAGGTTTCGTGCACGGTGCGCAGCCGGCCTGCGGGGCGCTGTCGCGGGCGCTGCCGGTCCGTCGTCGTGGGCTGGGGAACGCCCTGATCGGGGGCTTTCCGGGGGGCATTAGCGGGTGAGTTGTCCTGCGCTGTCGCCTCAGGCGGCGGACCGGCGGCGCGCCGGCCACGGCGCCGGCCGCGACGCCGTCGTGGCTGCGCCCGTTCGCCCTCCGCCATCCAAGCGATATTAGCTGGCACGGATGAGGTCACCCTTGGCGCACTCGCCGGTCGGGACCAGGTTGGGGAGCACTAGGCTCACCGGACGTGCCTGAAGCCATGTCGGAGGACGAACTTCAAGTCCGAGCGGCCGTCGAGCTGAATCGGCAGGCTCCGCTGCTGCGCGAGGTCGGTGCTGTCTTCCAGGCGGCCGGATACCAGCTGTACCTGGTCGGCGGAAGCGTGCGCGACGCGGTGCTGGGCCGGTTGACCACCGATCTCGACTTCACCACCGACGCCCGCCCGGAGGCCGTGCAGGCCATCGTGCGGCCGTGGGCGGATGCCCTGTGGGACACCGGTATCGACTTCGGCACGGTCGGCGCCGGTAAGTCGGGACAGCGCCTGGAGATCACCACCTTCCGCGCCGACAGCTACGACCAGGTGTCGCGCAATCCCCAGGTGCGCTTCGGTGATCGGCTGGAGGACGACCTGGTCCGCCGCGATTTCACCGCCAACGCCATGGCGGTCCGGGTCACCGCCGACGGCCCCGGGGAGTTCCTGGATCCGCTGGGCGGGCTCGCCGCGGTCCGCCGGGGCGTCCTCGACACCCCCGCCGAGCCGTCGCTGTCGTTCGGCGACGATCCGCTGCGAATGTTGCGCGCCGCGAGGTTCGTCTCCCAGTTGCAGTTCGCGGTCGCCGATCGGGTTCAGCAGGCGATCGTCGCGATGGCATCCCAACTGTCCCGGATCACCGTCGAGCGGGTGGCGGTCGAACTGGACAAGATGCTGCTGGGCGCCGATCCGGTGGCGGGTATCGAGTTGATGGTGCAGACCGGCCTGGGCGAGGTGGTACTGCCCGAGGTCGGCGCCATGCGGATGGCCATCGATGAGCATCACCAGCACAAGGACGTCTATCAGCACTCGCTGACGGTGCTGCGGCAGGCGATGGCCTTGGAAGGCAACGGCCCCGACCTGGTGCTGCGCTGGGCGGCGCTGCTGCACGATATCGGCAAGCCGGCCACCCGCCGGCACGAAGCCGACGGCGGGGTCAGCTTCCACCACCACGAGGTGGTCGGCGCCAAGATGGTGCGCAAGCGGATGCGGGCCCTGAAGTACTCCAAGCAGATGACCGACGATGTCTCCCAGCTGGTGTACCTGCATTTGCGTTTCCACGGGTACGGCGAGGGCCGGTGGACCGACTCGGCGGTGCGCCGCTACGTCGCCGACGCCGGCCCGCTGTTGCCGCGGCTGCACAAACTGGTGCGCGCGGACTGCACCACCCGCAACAAGCGGCGCGCCGGCCTGCTGCAAGCCAGCTACGACAGCCTGGAAGCCCGGATCGCCGAGTTGGCCGCCAAGGAGGATCTGGCCCGTATCCGTCCCGACCTAGACGGTAACGAGATCATGGCGCTGCTGGGCATCCCGGGCGGGCCGCAGGTCGGCCAGGCGTGGAACTACCTGAAGGAACTGCGGATGGACCGCGGGCCGCTGTCCCGCGAGGAGGCGACCGCCGAATTGCTGGCGTGGTGGAACGCCAGGGGTGCGCGCGGCGTCGAATAGTCCATGGACTACTGCCTGGACGCCGGGGACGGGACGGCGTCGATATGGACCGGGCGCCAGGACGTCGACCTCGACGCCGACGGACTGCTCGACGGGGTTCGGCTCGATCTCGACGGTGACGGCCTGTTCGACGATGTGCTGGCCGATCTCGACGGGGACGGTCTGGCCGAAGCCGCCGCGCTGGACCTCGACGGCGATGGCGTGCCCGAGGCCCGATACACCGATGACGGATCGGGTGACTGGGCGGTCGGCGGCGGCGCGGCGAACCGGCCGCTGCGCTGGTTCGACCTGGACGGTGTCGAACACACCGGTGCCGGTTCCGACGTCGATATCGACGGCGATGGCGTGGCCGACCGGCTGCTCGACGTCGACCGCGACGGACTGGCCGACCGGGCACTGCGGACCGGCGGAACCTCGATAACCGGTTATGTCGACACCGACGGCGACGGGCGCTGGGATGTCAAACTGGTCGACACCGACGGCGACGGCGCTGCCGACGGGGCCGGCGGTCTCTAACCGCGGCCGGATCCGGGCGGGCCGGCGAAGGCCTGCGCGATGCCCAGCCACGTCTCGGCTTCCGGCCCGGTGGCGACGAGGTCCAACTCGGCCCGCGGCCGGCGCTGGGTGACCAGATAGCAGAAGTCCACCGCCGAGCCGTCGACCCGCTGGGCGGCGTCGGCCGGACCCCATACCCACAGCCCGCCGCCGGGTGCCTGCAACTGCACCCGGAACGGCTCGGCCGGTGGGGTCAGCCCGTGCACGGTGAAGGCGAAGTCCCGGGTGCGCACACCGAGGTGGGCGATCGACTTCAGCCGGTCGGTCGGCGGGACGGCAACCCCGAGTGCGTCGGCCACGTCGAGACCGTGGGCCCAGGTTTCCATCAGCCGGGCGGTGGCCATCGAGGCCGCGCTCATCGGCGGCCCGAACCACAGCAGTTTGCGGCCATCGGGGACCGCCCGCAGCGCGGTGTGCAACTCCCCGCGGGTGCGCCGCCAGTCCGCGAGTAGCTCATCGGGCGGCAAGCCGGCCAGTTCGGCGGCGGCGTCGTCGACGAACGTGTCGATGGTGGCCTGCGCACCGACCAGGAGTTCCTGGAACGCCGCCTCGTCGGTGATTGAGGTCAAGGCCACCCGGTCGGTCCAGAGCAGGTGCGCGATCTGGTGGGCGATGGTCCATCCGGATGCCGGTGTCGCCAGCGACCAGCGCGCCGCGGGCAGGCCCGCGACCACCGCGTCGAGGGCGTCGCTTTCCGCGTTCAGGTCCTCGACGATCGGACTGGCGGCTGTCATGGCGCGAGCCTAATTCGTCGGCAACCGTTTCCTGCCGACGGCGGCGTGCACTGCCAGTCCGATCAGGTAGATCAGCGACCCGGTGACCGCCAGCGCTGCCGAACGCCCGTCCGGTGGGATCACCGCGGCCGCGGCCGTGACGGCGATGATGAACGCCATCCAGAACAGCGCGTCCTGGACGGCGAAGACATGGCCGCGCAAACCGTCGGCGACGTCGATCTGCATGGCGGTGTCGGCGCAGAGCTTGACCATCTGGCCGGCCAGTCCGAGGCAGAATCCGCAGACCACCATTACCGCCAGGTTCAGCGTCGCGCCGGCGAGTTGGATCAGTGCCGCGCACAGCAGTGCCACGTTCGCGGTGGCGTACCGGCCCCACCGCCGCACAGTCGGCGGGGCCAGCACGTTGGCCAGGAAGGAACCGATGCCGGTGGCCGCAACGAAGACCACCGCGGTGCCCAGCCCGGCGAAGCCCTCCGCCCCGGTGTGGCGGACGATGACCAGCACCAGAAGCGAGTTGATGCCGAACACCATCCGGTGCGCGGCCAGCCCGGACAGGGTCGCGGCCACCGACGGGGTTTCGGTAACCGTCCGCACCCCGTCGGCCCACCCGGTGGCGACCGCATAGACGACGGACCCGTGCGCCCCGGTGTGATCGGGTCCCAGCACGCGGCGGGGGAAGCGGATCGACAGCGCCAACGCGATCGCGATCGGGATGGTGACCAGGAAGATCACCGTCGCCGCGGCGTTGTCGCCGGAGCCGACGAGCCAGCGAGGCAGCAGCATGAAGTTCGCCCCGAGGAACGCGGCGGTTGCGCCGGTCGCGATGGCCACCGAGTTCATCGTGACGATCTGGCTGCGGGGCACCACATGCGGCAGCGCGGCCGAGAGCCCCGATGTCACGAACCGGCTGAACCCGTTGACGATCAGCGCCCCGCACAGCACGAACAGGTCCCGGGCACCGGCGGCCAGCATCGCGGCCACACCGAGGACCAGAAGCACCCGTGCCGCATTCGCCACGATGAGGACCGTCCGGCGGTCCCAGCGGTCCAGCAGCGCGCCGGCGAACGGTCCCAGCACCGAGTAGGGCAGGAACAGCACCGCGAAGGCGCCGGCGACGGCCCACGGGTCGGCGGCCCGCTCCGGGTTGAACAGGAGACCCCCGGCCAGGCCGGCCTGAAACAGTCCGTCGCCGAACTGCGTTGCGGTCCGCAACTCCAGCAGACGCCAGAAATTCGGCAGCCCGCGCACCGATCGCCACAGCGAGCCGGCCGTGCGATCGTGAACCACCGGCTCACAGTACAAACATCGCTTCCGCCCGGGTCTCTTCGCTGCGCTCACATGCCATGATGTTCAGGTGGCGCAATCGGAGGAGCCCGACGATTTCATCGCGCCCGCGGCAAACCGCGTGCGGGCGGGAACGCTGCTGCTCGCCAACACCGATCTCCTGGAGCCGACGTTTCGCCGCAGCGTGATCTACATCGTCGAGCACAACGACGGCGGAACCCTGGGTGTGGTGCTCAACCGCCCCAGCGAGATGGCGGTGCACAACGTTCTGCCGCAATGGTCGGAGCTTGCCGCCAGGCCCAAGACGATGTTCATCGGGGGACCGGTCAAGCGGGACTCGGCGCTGTGCCTGGGCACGTTGCGGGTCGGCGCGGATCCCGATGGGATGGCCGGACTGCGCCACGTCGCCGGGCGAATTGCGATGGTCGACCTCGACGGAGATCCCGAGCTGATCGGCACCGCCGTCGAAGCCGTGCGGGTCTACGCGGGGTACTCGGGGTGGACCATCGGCCAACTGGAGGGTGAGATCGAGCGCGACGACTGGATCGTGCTGTCCGCCCTACCGTCCGACGTTCTGGTGCAGCCCCGCACGGACCTGTGGTCGCGGGTTTTGCGCCGTCAGCCGCTGCCGATGGCGCTGTTGGCGACGCACCCGATCGACATCAACCGCAACTAACTTCGGGCCTCGCTACGAACCGCAGACCTTCGCACAGCCGCCGCACCCGTCGGCCGAACCACAGCCGCCGCTGCGTTCCTGCCGGGCGGCGAACCGGGCACCCTGCCAGGATCCGGCCGCGATCGTGCCGATCGCCCCGATGACTCCGGCGATCAGCCCGATCAGTCCGATGGGTGGCGGTGCGGCCAGCGCGGAGATGCCGCCGGCGGCCAGCATCACCGCGGCGGCAACCTGGGTTGGCGCCACCGCGCGCAGCACCTGCCCGGTGAGGTCGGCCGCCGGCGTGCGGGTCAGCGTCCACACCCCTGATCCGCCGACCAGAACGGCCATGACCAGACACAGCACCGCCCCGACAATCATGTGGCTCACAATACGAGCCGGCCTCGGCCGCGCTAGGGAGCGGGCTGGGTGGCGACCACAGCGTCGGCCGCCGGAAGCCCGGCCTGCGGGACGACCGGCGGGGCCGGAACAACCGGAGCCGGCGTCGGTGCCGCCGGCGCGGGTGCTGCCGGAGCCGGGGGTGTCGCACCCGGCACAGTGACCCGGAAGCCGTTGACGATCCCGTCGGTGGCGTTGGCGGTTGCGACCGCCTGGTTGGCCGCCGTGGTCACCGACAGTGACAACAGGTAGCGATCAGTACCGGACTCGGCGATCAGGTAGCGCCGGGTGGTGTTGAGCGTCAGATCACCGTCGCGGTAGGTGCCGTCGATCTTCGACGACGGGAAGCCGCCGAAGTCGGCCATCGACGCCGACGTGGACTGCCAGTTGAACAGCTTCTGGCTGTCGACATAGCCGTGGCTGATCGCCTCGCGGGGGTCGAAGTCACCGACCAGCTTGTAGACCAGCAGTTGGGCGTTGGAGGTGTACAGGCCGTCGCCACCCTTGCGGTCGGCGATCACGCCGAAGGCGTCCGGGACGTTCGGGTCGGGCACCACGCTCCAGCCGGTCGGCACCGGCAGCACGATGTTCAGTGCGGTGAAACCGGCCGCCTTCTGCGGCTCCATCGCGACGCTCTTCTCCTTGAGGAACTCGCCGATGGTGCCGGATGTCGCCGGTGGTAGCGCGGGGGCGGCCGGTGCCGCCGGAGCCGCCGGGATCGCCGAGGCGGCGGCCGGATCGGTTACGGCAGGTTGCGCGAGCGGGCTGGCTCCGGGTGTGACGGTGACGGTCTGCGTCACCGTCGCCGGGGCAGGCGCGGGAGGCATGGGCAGGACCGGCTCGGCTGAGGCGCTGGCGCCGGCGAACCCGAAGACGGCCGCCGAACCGGCGGCCACACCCCCAAGCACTACCCGCCAGTTACGGGCAATCTTGTTCATTCGTTCAGTCCTTTTCGCACGTTCGGGCCGCCCGGTTTCTCCTCTGGGCAGCCCACTGTCCGAGGCCGACTTTAACCAGGCCCGACGGCATCAGACAGGGCTGGAACCGAGCTGGAACCAACCCCTGACCGGGCTGGGACGCAACCGATACCGAGCCGTTGCCTACCGGGCGCCGGAGATACCCTGTCTGCGTGACCGAAACGCCGACTGCCACCACCGACAGCCGCGGGACGGCCGACTCCGATGTGCCGCAGTACCGCTACACCGCGGAACTGGCCGGCCGCATCGAGGCGCAGTGGCAGGCCAACTGGAACCAGTGGGGCACCTTCAACGTGCCCAACCCGGTGGGCTCGCTGGCGCCCACCGACGGCACGGCGGTGCCCCGGGACAAGATGTTCGTTCAGGACATGTTCCCCTATCCCTCCGGTGAGGGCCTGCACGTCGGCCACCCGTTGGGCTATATCGCGACCGACGTCTATGCGCGCTACTTCCGGATGACCGGACGCAATGTCCTGCACGCCTTGGGCTTCGACGCCTTCGGCCTGCCCGCTGAGCAGTACGCCGTGCAGACCGGCACCCACCCGCGTATCCGCACCGAGGCCAATATCGGCAACTTCCGCCGCCAACTCGGCCGGCTGGGACTCGGTCACGACCAGCGCCGCAGCTTTGCCACGACCGACCTCGACTACTACACCTGGACCCAGTGGATCTTCCTGCAGATCTACAACGCCTGGTTCGATCCTGAGCAGAACAAGGCCCGGCCGGTCAGCGAGCTGATCGCCGAACTCGACTCCGGTACAAGGACACTGGGCGACGGCCGGGTGTGGGCGGAGTTGCCGCCCGAGGACAGGGGCGAGGCCATCGACGGCTACCGGCTGGTCTACCGGGCTGATTCGCTGGTCAACTGGTGCCCGGGCCTGGGCACTGTGCTGGCCAACGAGGAGGTCACGGCCGACGGCCGCAGCGAGCGGGGCAACTTCCCGGTGTTCCGGAAGCGACTGCGGCAGTGGATGATGCGTATCACCGCCTACTCCGACCGGCTGCTCGAGGACCTCGACGTGCTGGACTGGCCGGACAAGGTCAAGGCCATGCAACGCAATTGGATCGGCCGTTCCACCGGAGCTTCGGCGCTTTTCGCCGCTGGAGAACACGATATCGAGGTGTTCACCACCCGACCGGACACCCTGTTCGGGGCCACCTACCTGGTGCTCGCACCGGAACACGAGTTGGTCGACCGCCTTGTTGTGGCTCGCTGGCCCGAGGGCGTCGATGCCCGGTGGACGACTGGGGCGGCGAACCCTGCCGAGGCGGTGGCCGCCTACCGGCGTTCGATCGCGGCCAAGTCCGACCTGGAGCGTCAGGAGAACAAGACCAAGACCGGTGTCTTCCTGGGCAGCTATGCCACCAATCCGGCCAACGGCCAACCGGTCCCGGTGTTCATCGCCGACTACGTGCTGGTGGGATACGGCACCGGCGCCATCATGGCGGTCCCCGGCCATGATCAGCGGGACTGGGAATTCGCCGACGCCTTCGGCCTGCCCATCATCGAAGTGATTGCCGGCGGGGATGTTTCACAGGAGGCTTACCCGGGCGACGGGACGCTGGTGAACTCCGGCTATCTCGACGGCCTCGGCGTCGGTGAGGCCAAGCAGGCGATCACCGCCCGGCTGCAGGACGGGGGCCGGGGCTGCGCCCGCGTCGAATACAAGCTGCGGGACTGGCTCTTCGCCCGCCAACGGTATTGGGGTGAGCCGTTTCCCATCGTCTACGACGACACCGGCCGGGCCCACCCGCTGCCGGAGGCGATGCTGCCGGTGGAACTTCCCGATATCGCGGACTACTCGCCGGTGATGTTCGATCCGGACGATCCGGACAGCGAGCCATCGCCACCGCTGAACAAGGCCGGGGACTGGGTGCACGTCGACCTTGACCTGGGCGACGGCTTGCGGTCCTACACTCGCGACACCAACGTGATGCCGCAGTGGGCGGGCAGTTCGTGGTACGAGTTGCGCTACGCCGACCCGCACAACGGCGAGCAGTTCTGCGATATTCGCAATGAGGCCTACTGGATGGGCCCGCGCCCGGCTGAGCACGGCCCCGACGACCCCGGTGGGGTGGACCTCTACGTGGGTGGCGTCGAGCATGCCGTTCTGCACCTGCTGTATTCGCGGTTCTGGCACAAGGTGCTTCACGATCTCGGGCATGTGACATCGCGGGAGCCTTACCGGCGGCTGGTCAACCAGGGCTACATCCAGGCCCACGCCTACACCGACTCCCGCGGCGCCTACGTTCCGGCTGCCGAGGTGGTCGAACGGGACGGACGGTTCTTCCTGCCCGGTGCCGGCGGCGAGATCGAGGTGTTCCAGGAGTTCGGGAAGATCGGCAAGAGCCTGAAGAACTCCGTCTCACCCGATGAGATCTGCGACGGCTATGGCGCGGACACGCTCCGGGTCTACGAGATGTCGATGGGTCCACTGGAGGCATCCCGGCCGTGGGCCACCAAGGACGTCATCGGCGCACACCGGTTCCTGCAGCGGGTGTGGCGACTGGTGGTTGACGAAACCACCGGCCAGACAAGGGCTTCTGAGGATGACCTGGACGAGCAGACGTTGCGGGTACTGCACCGGACCATCGACGGTGTCCGCGACGACTACACGCACCTGCGCAACAACACTGCCGCGGCGAAGCTCATCGAGTACACCAATCATCTGACAAAGGCCGGGGTGAGTGCCCAGGCGGCGTTGGAACCGCTGGTGCTGATGGTCGCACCGCTGGCCCCGCATCTGGCTGAGGAACTGTGGCACCGCCTCGGCCACACCGATTCCCTGGCGCACGGACCGTTCCCGCAGGCCGACCCGGGCTATCTGGTCGCCGACACCGTCGAGTACCCGGTTCAGGTCAACGGCAAGGTTCGCGGGCATGTCACGGTGGCCGCCGAGACGGGTAAGGAGGCCCTCGAGCAGGCGGCACTGGCCGATGAGAAGGTGGCGGCCTTCCTGGCCGGAGCGACGCCGAAGAAGGTGATCGTGGTGCCCGGGCGGCTGGTCAATATCGTCGTCTGAGGTGATTTCGGCGCGCTCATCGCCGCTCAGCGGTGAAGACCGCGCCGAAATCAACGGGGGCGGATGACCACCTGGTGGGTGTGCGCGTCCGGTGGGGTGGCGACCACCTGCGCGACGACCCCGGCGACGGTCTGCGGGGTCAGGAACTTGGCGGGGTTGTAGTCGCCGCCCTCGTAGGCGACTAGGTCGCGCTGCATCTCGGTGTCGACTCGGCCGGGGTGAATGCTGGTGACCCGCAGCAGGGGCTCGTCGGTCCGCAGCGAGTCGGCGAAGGCCCGCAGCGCGAACTTGCTCGCCGAGTAGGCGGCGAGACCGGGCGAGACATTTAGGCCCGCACCGGAATTGACGAGTATCACCTGGCCCCGCGCCGCGCGCAACGCCGGCAGCAGGGCCAGCGTCAACGCCACCGCGCCGGTCACGTTCACCTCCAGGCTCGCGCGCCACTGTTCGGCGGTGGACTCGGCCACCCGGCCCGGATAGGCCACCCCGGCGTTGTGAACCAGCACATCGAGTTCGGTCAACACCTCGGCGGCGGCCTCGATGGCTTGGGCGTCGGTCAGGTCGAGTGGCCAGGTGGTGGCGCCCAGCCGTCGGGCAACCGCGTCCAGCCGGGGTGAGGGCCGACCGGCCAGCAGCAGGGTGTGGGTGGGGGCCAGCGCGTCGGCGATCGCCGACCCGATTCCCCCGCTCGCTCCGGTGATCAGGGCTGTTGCCGCCATCGGCTCACCCTACCGACCTGCGCGATACCCACCCCACACCGCAGAATGAACGCGTGGCATTCGACGCCGGCTTCGCGCCGACCCAGCTGGCGGCCCGTGCGGCGTATCTGCTCAGGGGCAATGACCTGGGCGTCATGACGTCCGCCGCCCCCCGGCTCTACCCGCATATGTGGAGCTGGGACGCCGCATTCGTGGCGGTCGGCCTGGCCTCCCTGAGCGTGGAGCGCGCGGTGGTGGAACTCGACACGCTGCTGTCGGCACAGTGGACCAACGGCATGATCCCGCACATCGTCTTCGCCGACGGCGTCGACGGCTACTTCCCGGGTCCGGACCGTTGGGCCTGCGCCGAGTTGGCCGCCAACGCCCCCGCCGACCGACGCACCTCGGGCATCACCCAGCCACCGGTGCACGCGATCGCGGTGCAGCGCATCCTGGACCGGGCCAAGATACGGGGCCGATCGACTCGCGCGGTGGCCGAGGCCTTCCTGGACCGCCGGTGGAATGATCTGGTGCGTTGGCATCGATGGCTGGCCGAGGCTCGCGACCCGAACAGCAAGGGCCGCATCACGCTCTACCACGGCTGGGAGTCCGGCATGGACAACTCCCCGCGCTGGGATGCCGCCTACGCCAACGTGACCGCCGGTGCGGTGCCGCACTACGAGCGCGCCGATACCTCCATTATCACCGATCCCAGCCAGCGTCCTTCCGACGGGGAGTACGACCGCTACCTGTGGCTGCTCGAGGAGATGAAGTCGGTCCGCTACGCCGACGACCGCCTGCCGTCGGTGATGAGCTTCGCAGTCCAGGACGTGTTCGTCTCGGCGATCTTCGCGGTGGCCTGCGAGGTGCTGGCCAATATCGGCGAAGACTACAAGCGCCCGAATTCCGATGTCCGGGAGCTGTACGGGTGGGCTGAGCGGTTCCGCTCCGGGGTAGCCGCGACGGCGGACCAGAGATCAGGCGCGGCAAGGGATTTCGATCTACGGACGGGTTCCTGGATCACCACCGATACCGCCGCGCAGTTCGCGCCGCTGTTGTGCGGAGGCTTGGATCATCAGCAGGAGCGCGCGCTGCTGAAGATCTTCGAGGGCCCGCGGTACTGCGGCCACCCCGACCTGAAGTTCGCCCTGCTGCCGTCGACCTCTCCGGTGTCCAGGGATTTCCGGCCGAGGGAGTACTGGCGCGGCCCGGTGTGGCCGGTGCTGAACTGGCTTTTCGCCTGGGCGTTCGCCCGGCGCGGGTGGTCGGAGCGCTCATTGATGCTGCGCCGGGAGGGGTTGCGCCAAGCCGGCGACGGTGCATTCGCCGAGTACTACGAACCGTTCACCGGTGAGCCGCTCGGAAGTATGCAGCAGTCGTGGACGGCGGCGGCGGTGCTGGACTGGCTGGGCTAGGTTCTCGGTCAGGCGTCGCCGGCGTCGGCCAGTCGCTCCAGTGGCCTGAGGGCGTTGGTGAGGTTCTCGCGCTCCTCGTCGGAGAGCTTGCGCAGCATGGTCGACAGCTGCGACCGGCGGGCGTCGAGGGCCTCGGTGTACTGCACCTGACCCTCCGGCGTCACCTCGACCAGAACCGCCCGCATATCCGAGGGGTCGCGGGAGCGCTTGACCAGACCCACCTTCTCCAATCGGCGGATGGCCACCGTGGTGGTGGGTGTGCGGACCCGTTCGCGGGTGGCCAGTTCGGTCATCCGGATCGGCCCGCTGTCGAGCAGCGTCAGCAGGATCGAAATCTGGGCCAGGGTGAGGTCAGGTCGGGACCCGCGGTTGACATCACCCCGGCGCAGCACGTTGAACAATTTCGACAGCACCCGTTGCAGGTCAGCGGCCAAGTCGCCGACCTGCGGTTGGTGCTTGGACATAGCTGGCCAGTCTAGCCATTCATGCGCACGGTTCGGACCGGAGTCGGATTTGCCAAACTGCGCCTCCGCAGCAGCCTGCCCTACCCGTCCCTGCGGTCGCGCCACTGCAGCAGCGCCTGCGCCGGCCCGAGGTCATAGTCGGGTCCGTCGCAGCCCACGGTCATCAGCGTGACGCCGAGGCGGGCCAGTGCCTCGGCATTGGCCACCAGAGTTTCGGGATCACGTCCCTCCACGCCGGAGGAGTGTTCCACGGTGGCTGGGTCACGGCCGGTGTCGGCGCAGTGCCGGGCCAGCACGTCGGCTTTGCCCGGATACGTTGTGGCGTTGGTGAATCCGTGCCAGATGTCGGCATGCTCGGCGACCAGCCGCAGGGTCTTGCGCTCACCCTGCCCGCCGATCAGGATGGGTATCGCCCGGGTCGGCGCCGGGTTCAATACGGCCAGGCGGGATTTGATCCGCGGCAGTGCGGCCGCGAGGTCATCGAGGCGGCTGCCGGCGGTACCGAATTCGTAGCCGTATTCGTCGTAGTCCTTGCGCATCCACCCTGAGCCGATGCCCAGGATCAGCCGTCCCTCCGAGATGTGGTCGACCGTGCGCGCCATATCTGCCAGCAGTTCCGGGTTGCGGTAGGAGTTGCAGCTGACCAGGGCGCCGATCTCGATTCGGGAGGTCTGTTCGGCCCAGGCGCCGAGCATGGTCCAGCACTCGAAATGCGCCCCCTCGGGGTCGCCGTAGAGCGGGTAGAAGTGGTCCCAGTTGAAGACGACGTCGACACCGATGTCCTCGCAGCGGCGCACCGCGTCGCGGATGTAGCCGTAGTGGCTCGAATGTTGCGGCTGTAGTTGGACGCCGATGCGGATCGGGAAGCGCATGAGTCCAGACTAAGCGTCCGCACCCGGTGAGGTGCGGCTAACAACGTTGGACGCGGCTAATAGAGCCCGCCGGTCCGGAGGTAGCCCACCCAGGTCCAGATCACCTCCGACATCAGGGCGGCTGACGCGAAGAAGTAGTGGTAGCGGGTACTGCGAACGTTCATGGCGATCAGCGATCCGACGACGACGAAACCGACGTACAGCCAAATTTGCGGGCTGTGGTACTGCCGCATCAACGCTTCACCCTTGATGGCGGAATCCGGTATGCCGACGATGATTACACCGATCAGGACGGCGAAAAATCCCCGCCGCACCGAGATGAAGTACTCGAGGTAGCTCGTGTACTCGCTGGGGTCGTCGGGGAAGAGCAACGTGCATAAGAAGAAGAGCAGCCCGGCATATATCGAGATGAAGAAATACGCACCGAGGATGTGAGCGCGGCTGACGATCTCGCCCACCTGGTACTCCCACCACCAGAAGCGAAGAACGTGGATCATCAGCGCGATACCCCAGATGACCTGGACGGTGTACGGCTTCATCCGCTTCGGATGCTGAACGAAATCGGCGAACCCGACCAGGATTCGGGTGATGGACAGACCGACGATGATGCTTATCAGGGTCAGTATGTGAGCGTGAATATCCACTGTCAGCTCCTTGCCGCCCCACGTCGCGGCAGGGCGCGCACCTTTACGGGGAAGTATCGAGGACCGAGCGCAGGATCTCCACCAGAGCCCGCGGTTGGTCGCCCTGCACGGAGTGTCCGGCCCCGGGCACGACGATCACCCGCTGGAATCCCGGTGCGGTACGGGCGAACTCGTCGGCGTCGGAATCGTTGACGAATGCCGAGTTCGCTCCGCGCACGAGGGTGGTGGGTGTCTGAAGCAACAATGCGTCATCCCACAGGCCCTCGAACCCCTCGCTCTTGCGGAAGGTGTCATAGCGCCACGTCCAGGTGCCGTCGTCGAGTTGCTTGGAGTTGTGGAACACCCCGCGCCGCAACGATTCCGGCGACCGGTTCGGGGAGGCGGCGACGGTGATGTCAACCATCGCCTCGAAACTCGGAAAGCTCCGATCGCCCTGCACCAGTGCCACCGCCCCCATCTGCGCTTTGGTCATCTGCTCGTGGCGCTCCGGCGCCGAGGGTGTGACGTCCACCATCACCAGCGTGGGCACCAACTCCGGTGCGGTCACCGCCAGACGCATCGCGGTCAGCCCGCCCAGGGACATGCCCACCATCAGATCGGCGGCGGGCGCCAGTTCGCGGATCACCGGTTCGACGGCCGTTGCGTTGAGGCGGGGCCCGTAGTCGCCGTCCTCCCGCCACGCGGAACGTCCGTGGCCAGGCAGGTCGATCGCCAGTGCGGGCAGTCCGAGGCCCAGGATGACGGTGTCCCAGGTGTGTGCGTTCTGGCCGCCGCCGTGCAGGAACACCACCCGGGGATCCTCGCCCCACAGCAGCGCGCTGACGGGCCCGCGATCGACTCGGGTTACCGGCGGCAGTGGGCCGCTGCGCCCGGCCTGGGCGGCGTTGTCGGGCAGGTACTTGAACTCGTCCACGTGTCCATATAACGCGAAAGTGGG
>JBFYOR010000454.1:0-4359 GCA_041303695.1 Mycobacterium sp.
CACACCGGGATGTCGTAGCAGTGCGGTTCCCAATAGAAGTAGTTGCGGATCGGCCGGAAGAAGTCGTCGAAGTTGGCGATGCTGTCGCGCAAGTCCTTCATATCGCCCACCATGCCGCGCATCTGCACCACCATGCCGTGGGTGACATCGGACATCTGCTGGGTGAGGTTCTGCATCCGCTGCATCTGATCGATGGTGGTCTGCATATCGGCGGCCTGATCGAGCATCTTGGCCGTCAGGTCCTCGCTGTACTTCTGGGTCAGCTTCTGGGAGGTGCCCTGCATGCTGATCATGAACGGGATCGAGGTGTGCTCGATCGGCGTCCCCTCCGGCCTGGTGATGGCCTGAACCCGGGAAATGCCCTCCACCGCGAAGATGGCCTTGGCGATCTTGTTGATCACCAGGAAGTCCGCCGAGTTGCGCAGATCGTGGTCGCTCTCGACCATCAGCATTTCCGGATTCATCCGGGCCTGCGAGAAGTGCCGGTCCGCGGCGGCGTAACCCTCGTTGGCCGGGGTATCCGCCGGCAGGTAATTGCGGTCGTTGTAGTTGGTGCGGTAGCCGGGCAGCGTCAACAGGCCGACCAGCGCGAGTGCCACAGTGGCGATCAGGATGGGCCCGGGCCAGCGCACGACGGCGGCGCCGATCTTGCGCCACCCGCGGACCCGCATCGCCCGCTTGGGCTCCAGCAGCCCGAAACGGCTGGCCACCACGACGATCGCGCTGCCCAGGGTCAGCGCGGTGATCACCACGACGCTCATCCCGATCGCCAACGGGACACCGAGGGTCTGGAAGTACGGCAGCCGGGTGAAGCTCAAACAGAACGTCGCCCCGGCGATGGTGAATCCGGAGCCCAGAACCACGTGGGCGGTGCCCTCAAACATCGTGTAATAGGCCGACTCCCGGTCCTCCCCGGCCGCGCGCGCCTCCTGATAGCGGCCGATCAGGAAGATTGCATAGTCCGTCGCGGCGGCGATCGCCAGCATCACCAGCAGGCTGGTCGCGAACGTGGAGAGCCCGATGATCTGGTGGTAGCCCAAGAACGCCACCACCCCCCGCGCGGCGGCCAGCGACATCACCACTGAAACCAGCACCAGCACCACGGTCAACACCGACCGGTAGAACCACAGCAGCATCGTGATGATCACGACGAAGGTGACCATCTCGGTCACCCGAAGGCTCTTGTCGCCGGTCGCCTGCTGGTCGGCGACCATCGCGGCCGACCCGGTGACGAAGACCTTGACGCCGTCCGGCGGTGTGAGGCTGGCGATGATGTCCTGGACCGCGGCCACCGACTCATTGGCCAGCAACTCGCCCTGATTGCCGGCGAGTTTGATCTGGACATAGGCGGCAAGACCGTCATTGCTCTGCGCGCCCGACGCGGTCAGTGGGTCGCCCCAGAAGTCCTGCACGGACTCGACGTGCTTGGTGTCGGCCTCGAGCTTGGCCAGCATCTCGTCGTAGAACGTGTGCGCCTCATCACCCAGCGGTTGCTCGCCCTCCAGCACGATCATCGCCGAGCTGTCGGAGGTGCCCTCCTCGAACACCTCGCCGATGCGCTTGATCGCGATCATCGACGGCGCCGCATCCGGGCTCATCGACACCGCCCGTTCCTGGCCGACCACTTCCAGTTGCGGGACGGTGACGTTGAGAACGGCGATCAGAGCGATCCAGGCCAGGATGATCGGCACCGCGAGAATCCGCACCATCCGCGCTGCGAGGGACCGCTTGGGGTGCGGCGGCGGGGTGGCCTCGATCGGCGCGTCCAGGGTCGGTGCGCTCATGCGGACTTCAGGAAGCAGAAGGTCAACGGGTCCACGCCGGTTACGGTCCTCTCGTCCTTGACCTCATCGTCGACGATGATGCGACAGGTGATCGACGTGCCATTGCCCTGCGCGATGATGTTGGGCGCCGCCGAGGGGGCGTTGGTCTCCAGGGTGAGCGACCACGGCACCGCCGCTCCGTCGATGCGTTGCGGCTTGGCGTCAAGATCGAGGTAGTTGATATTGGCCGAGCCGCTGGTGCCGAACACCTCGTAGCGCACCACCTTCGGGTCGAACGATTCCGGGTCCTCGGCGAAGACCTTCGGCGTGACCAGCACGCCCTCTGAGCCGAAGAAGCTGCGAATCCGGTGCACGGTGAACCCCGCGACGACCGCGACGACCACCAGCAATAGCGGAATCCACAGCCGTTTGAGGACGCGGATCATTGAATCCCTCGCGGATCGCTGAACCGGTCGAGCGCATCGATGAGAACCGTTTCCATGAACGCGGACAGGGTGCGCATCTCCTCTAATCGGCGGGTGCGTTCCGGCGGTGAACCGCGCATGGCCCGCAGTCCGGAGTCGGCCATCGCGGCGAGATCACCCATGGTGCGGATGCGCTGGCGCTCGCCGGCCGCAAAGGCGTTCGGCCGCGCCCGGTAGTAGGTGCGACGATCCCCGGCGACCCCCAGCCGCTCGATGTAGCCGAACTGGATCAACTGGCGGGCGTTGGTGCTGATCCCGCCGCTGCTGGCGTGCAACGCCACCGCCAACTCCTCCGAGGATTGCCGTTCGGGCTCGCAGACCAGCAGCCAGCCCAGCAGCCGGCCGGAGAGTCGGGTCAGGCCGTTGGCCTCGAAATATCCGCCCATCTGCTCGACAAAATCCATGATCGGGGCGTCGGGCCGCGGCGGAAGGCGGTCCACGTCGCTGCTCACAACTTTCACTCTAGTGTGAAACTTGCAGCCGCACGCGCCCACCCACCCTTGATAGGAACCCTCGTGACCCGACAGTCCCGATTCGAAGGAACCATTGGCCGCACCCTGGCCGATTCACAGGCCTGGTTCGACGAGCCACCTCATCCCGGGGCTGATGCCCCCAACGTGGTGGTAGTCCTTCTCGATGACACCGGCTTCGCGCAACTCGGGTGCTACGGCTCCGATATCGATACCCACAATATCGACGCGTTGGCCGCAAACGGTCTGCAGTTCACCAACTTCCACGTCACGCCGCTGTGCTCGCCGACCCGGGCGGCGCTGCTGACCGGCCGGTCCCAGCATGCGGCCGGGATGCGCACGGTGTCGAATTTCCGCACCGGGTTTCCCCATCAGCTGGGCCACATCGCCAATGAGGCGTCCACCGTCGCCGAGGTGCTCCGCGAGCAGGGTTACGCCACGTTCTGCGTCGGGAAATGGCACCTGGCCCCGATGGAGCAGTGCTCGGCGGCCGGCCCGTTCGACCAGTGGCCGCTGGGGCGCGGCTTCGACCGGTTCTACGGGTTCCTCGAGGGTGAGACCGACCAGTTCCATCCCCAGCTGATCAGCGACAACCATCCGATCGAGCCGCCCGGGCGGCCGCAGGACGGCTACCACCTGTCCGAGGATCTGGTCGATCAGGCGCTGACGATGGTGTCGGACTCCCGCGGCGTCCGGCCGGACCGCCCGTTCTTCCTGTACCTGCCGTTCGGCGCCACCCACGCCCCGCATCAGGCACCGGCGAGTTATCTGGCCAAGTACCGGGGCGCGTTCGACGACGGCTGGGACGTGGCCCGGCAACGGTGGTTCGACCGCCAGATCGAGCGGGGGGTGATCCCGGCGGGCACCGAATTGGCACCGCGCAATCCCGGCGTCGACGCCTGGGATGGCCTGGGAGACAACCAGCGCAGGCTGGCCTGCCGGTTGCAGGAGGCCTTCGCCGCGTTCCTCGACCACACCGACGACCAGATCGGCAGACTCGTCGACGGCCTGCGCGAGATGGACCAGCTCGACAACACCATCCTGCTGGTGCTGGCTGACAACGGCGCCTCGCAGGAGGGCGGGCCGTTCGGCGTCCTGCACGAGATGAAGTTCTTCAACGGACTGCTCGACACCCCCGACGACGTGATGGACCGCCTCGATGACATCGGCGGCCCGCACAGCCACACCAACTATCCGTGGGGCTGGGCGCAGTGCGGCAACGCCCCGTTCAAGTGGTACAAGCAGAACACTCACGAAGGCGGGGTGCACGTGCCGATGATCGTGCACTATCCCCGCCGTGTGGCGGCCGATCAGCGTGGGACCACCCGCGATCAGTTCGTCTACGTCTCCGACGTCGTGCCGACGATCTACGACCTGCTCGGGGTGACACCGCCGCAGACCTACCGCGGTATCGAGCAGCTGCCCGTGACGGGGCACTCCTTCGCCGGCGTCCTCGACGATCCGGACGCACCCGCCGCGAACACGGTCCAGTATTTCGAGATGATGGGCAGCCGGGCGATCGTCGCCGGCGAGTGGAAGGCCGTCTGTAAACATCTGCCGGGCAGCGATTTTCAGACCGAGCAGTGGGAGCTCTATCACCTGGCGTCAGACTTCTCGGAGTGCGCCGATCAGGCGGCCGCC
>JBFYOR010000455.1:0-9223 GCA_041303695.1 Mycobacterium sp.
TGCAAACCGGCACCGTGGAACGGCCAGCTGATGGAGACCTGGAACACCCCGGGCTACTACGGCGGCTGGACCAACGGCCCGGTCGCCTGTGACCCGTTCACCCGGCAGTGCCGCGGATGGGTGCAGCCCTAAGTCCGCCGGCGGTACAGTGCCGCGGTGACCAAGCGTCAGCTGGCGGCACTGTTCGTGCTGTGCCTCGCGGTGTTCATGGTCGCCGTCGACGGCACCGTCATCAGCGTCGCGGTCCCGTCGATCACCGAGGAACTGAGCCCCACGTACAACGAGGTGCTGTGGATCGGCGACATCTATTCCTTCGTATTGGCCGGCCTTCTGATCACCATGGGCAACCTCGGCGATCGGGTGGGCCGCAAGCGGCTGCTGCTGATCTCCGCGGTCGCCTTCGGGGTGGCCTCGGCGGCGGCGGCGATGGCGCCGAGCGCCGAACTACTCATCCTCGCCCGCGTCGTGCAGGGTGTGGCGGGTGCCGGGCTGATGCCCTCAACCCTGGCCCTGCTGCGCACCGTCTTCACCGACGACGCCCAGCGGATGCGGGCGGTGGGGTTCTGGAGTGCCAGCGGCGCAGCAGGCGCCGCCATGGGGCCGACGGTCGCCGGTGTGCTGCTCGAACACTTCTACTGGGGCTCGGTGCTGCTGGTGAACCTGCCGGTGGTGGCACTGATCCTGGCGGTCGGGGCGTGGGCGCTGCCGGAGGCCCGCAGTGAAGCCAGGCATCCGATCGATCTGGTCTCGGTCGGCTACTCCACCGCCGGCATCCTCGGCGTCGTCTACGGCATCACTGAACTTGCCCACTCCGGGCTGGGGTTCTGGCCCGCCTACGTCGCGCTCGTGGTGGGCGGTCTGCTGCTGTGGGTGTTCCTGCGCGGCCAGCGCACCATGGCGGTCCCGCTGCTTGACCTGCAACTGTTCGCTCAACGCCGGTTCAGTGCGGCGATCGTCGCGCAACTGGTGATCGTGTTCGCCAATATCGGAGCGCTGTTCTTCCTGCCGATCTTCCTGCGCCAGGTGGGCGACTTCTCGCCGCTGCAGTCCGGTTTGGCGACCCTGCCCGAGTCGGTGGTCAGCCTGATCACGGCGGCAGGCACGGCCCGGCTGATCGGCCGATGGGGACATCGGCGCATCCTGGTTGCCGGTCTGACGGCCGGCAGTATCGGCCTGGTGCTGCTGGGGCTGGCAATCCCGATTTCCTATCCGGCCATGGTGGTTCCGCTGATGCTGATGGGCTTCTCCTTCGGGTCGGTGGTCACCGTTGCCTCGGACCTGGTGCTCACCAGCGCCAGCGCGGACCGGGTCGGCGCGGCCACCGGCATCTCCGAGACGGCCTTCGAGTTGGGCACCGCGCTGGGTATCGCCGTGACCGGCAGTGCGGTGTCGGTGATCTACACCCTCGTCAGCGGCGGAAAGGCCAATTTCAGCGAGACGGTCGATCCCCACACCTTCACAGTGAGCCTGGGCGCCAACTGCGTCATCGTGGGACTCATGCTGGCCGCGGTGACCCTGGTCGTGGCCCGGGCACTGCGCACCCGCCAGCCTCAGGCGTAGACGTTGGCCGGGGCGTCGATCCGGGTCGCGGTCTGGACCCGCATCGTCGGAATCGACGTCGAATCGCCGTCCGCCTCACCGGGGACCACGGTGCCCTCCACCTTCAGCCAGGTCTGCTCCGGATAACTCTTGAGCTCGGCGGCCTGCGGCCCATCCAGCTTGATTCGGGCCAACTGGGCGTCTGCGGCACAGCAGATGAGCATCACCCGGGCGAGGTCGACTCCGTCGTCGGTCGGCATGGTGAATCCGATGACGGTGATGAGCCGGTCGTCCAGGGTGCCGGCGCTGTCCTGTGCCGCCCGCATCATGACGTCGGGGATGGAGACCTCCGGTGCCGGGCCGGCCGGCAGTGCCGGAAACGGCCGGCGCAACACCTCCGTCGACACTGAGGTGACCTTCGGCGCGGCGGCCTGCGGGCGCAGCGCTGGCGGGGTCACGAAGATCAGAACGACGACCGGAACGATGAGCATCCAGGCGACCGATCCGGTGTGGACGTGCCCGTCGTGGTCATGCTCGGCTGCAGACCCCCGGCGGATGTCGGTGGCGATCGACACCAGGGCCAACATGATCACCAGCGCCGCGGTCACGGCCAGCCACGGCATCAGCGATGGCTTGACGTAGCGGGTGTACGCGCCGCCGATGGTGATCATCGCGGTCGCGATCCCGACCAGCAGCAGCAGCACGTTCTCGGCTTCCCGGCTCATCCGCCGCCTCCCAGCACGAGCAGGCCGACGACGGTCGCCGAAAGGGTGGCCACCACGAAGGTGGCCGGGGCGAACCGGACCGCGAAGGCCCGGCCGAACAGTCCGGACTGCATCGCGAACAATTTTATGTCGATCGCCGGGCCCACGACGAGGAAGACCAGCCGCGGCACCAGCGGAATCATGGTCAGGCTGGCGGCGACGAAAGCGTCGGCCTCCGAGCACAGCGACAAGACCACCGCAAGAAGTGCCATCACCAGCACACCGAGTAGAAGCTGTCCGGCCAGCTTCTCGAGCATCCAATCCGGGACGATCACGTGCAACGCGGCGGCGGCGGCAGCCCCGATCACCAGGTAGGAGGAGGCCTGGATGAAGTCGTGACGGGCGGCTTCGGAGAACGTCTGCCACCGCGAATCATGCCCGGCGCGGGCCCGCGGCAGCCGTCGGGTGATCCACTCGGTGCGTCCCCATCGCGACCAAGCCAGACCCATGACGATCGCGGTCAGCAGGGATGCGCCCACCCGGGCGAACACCATCTGCGGCTGCCCGGGGAAGGCCACCACCGTGGAGATCACCACCACCGGGTTGATGGCGGGGGCGGCCAGCATGAACGTCAGGGCCGCCGCGCCGACGGCACCGTCGGAGTACAACCGGCGAGCCACCGGCACCGATCCGCACTCGCACCCCGGCAGCGCGGCGCCGCTGACCGCGGCGGTCACCACGGCCGCAGCGGGCCGCTTCGGCAGCCATCTGGACAGCCGGTCGGGAGTAACGAACACCGCGATCAACGCGCTCAGCAGAACTCCGAGCGCCAGGAATGGCAGGGCCTGGACGAAGATTCCGGCGAACACCGTCCCGGCCGTCGACAGCGCCGCGCTGTCATACATTGCAGCGCGCAACGTGCCGCCGAGCAGCGCGAAACCGACGATCGCCACGACCACGAGGGGCATCGAGATCGCCCGGGTCGAGCCGGCGAGCTTCATCGTTGCCGCCGCGCGGACGGAGAGGTGGGAGCCACCCTGCTGAAAACGATTGTCATTTGGAATGAGGACTTTACCGCGGTCGGTGCGGGGCTGTCTCCCGGTCCGCGCCTCCTATTCGGCGGGTGGTGGATCATGGGCCGGATGGACCTCGTCACGGTTCCGGTGGCGGTGCGCGCGATGGCCCAGCGCGGGCCGCGTTGGGCGGACTGGGTGCGGACGCTGCCGGCGACCGCGGAACTGCTGGCCGGGCAGTGGGGGCTGCGCCCGGATGGGCAGCCCACCCACGGCCACTGTTCGCTGGTCCTGCCGGTCCGCACGCCCGAGGGTGCGGCCGCGGTACTCAAGATCGGATTTCCCGATGAGGAGTCCGAACACGAGCATCTGGCCCTGCGGCGCTGGGACGGCCACGGGGCGGTGCGCCTGCTCAGCGCAGACCCGCATTACCGGGCCCTGCTGCTGGAGCGGCTTGGCCGCGCGGACCTGTCCACCGTTGCCGAGGAGCGGGCCTGCGAACTGGTCGCCGATCTCTACCGCCGGCTGCACGTTCCGGCGCTGCCCGCCCTCCGGGGTTTGTCGACCTTTGTCGCCCGCTGGACCTCGGAACTGTCCGCGTTGCCGCGCAGCGCGCCGATCCCTCGCCGCCTGGTCGAACAGGCTCTCGCCCACGGCCGCGATCTGTGCGCCGACGGGTCGGTTCCGCAGCGGGTGATCCACACCGACCTGCACTACGGAAACGTTTTGGCCGGCAACGTCCTGGCCGGCAACGTTCTGGCCGGTGACCGTGAACCCTGGCTGGCGATCGACCCCAAGCCGGTCAACGGCGACCCGCACTACGAGGTGGCCCCGATGCTGTGGAACCGGTGGGAGGAGATCGCCGGCGATGTCCGGGGGGGAGTGCGGCGGCGGTTCTGGACAGTGGTCGACGCCGCCGGTTTCGACGAGGATCGGGCCCGCGCCTGGGTGCTCGTGCGGATGGTGCACAACGCCATGTGGGCGGTGCGGGACGGGTCGGCAGCCGACCCGTTGTGGCTGACGCGGTGCATCGCGGTGGCCAAGGCGGTCCAGCAGTAGCGGCCGTGCACCGCCTCGGTAACCTGTCGCAATGGCCGAAGAGGACCCGATGGCCGACGCGGTCGGCTCGGCGGTGACTCCGATGCCCCGGCGACGTCGGATCCCCATCCCGGTTACGCGGGCCGCTGCCGTCGGCATGGTGCTGGTGCTCGGACTGGGCGGGCTTTGTGGGTGGTTGGGGTATCGGGTCTACCGGGAACACCGGGCCGAGCAGTCCCGGTCGCTGTTCCTGGAGGTCGGTAAGCAAGGTGCCGTCAACCTGACGACAATCGATTACACGCGTGCCGACGCGGACGTGCAGCGCATCCTCGACTCGGCGACCGGAGCCTTTCGCGACGAGTTCGCCGGCCGATCGAAGGCCTTGGTGGACGTCGTCGAGCAGGCGCAGTCGATATCGTCCGGCACGGTCACCGCGGCCGGTGTGGAGTCGATGACGGCCGACGAGGCCCGGGTGCTGGTGGCGCTGTCGGTGGCGACGACCAACCTCGGTGCTCCTGCCCAACAGCCGCCGCGATACTGGCGAATGCGCTTGACCGTCAGCAAGATTGACGGCGGCGCGAAGATCTCGAAAGTCGACTTCGTGCCATGACGACCGACGACCATCCCGAGACCGACCTGGACCCCGGCCCCGACTTCGACACCGAGGTCGAGGACGATATCGAAGCCGACGACGCCGAGCAGACGGTCGCGGTGGCACCCGAACCTCCTGCCCGTGTCGCCGACTGGAAGCGGATCGGGGTGTTCGCCGTGCTCCCCGCGCTCGTCCTGCTGCTCGGTGCCGGTGCGGCTTTCCTCGGATGGAAGAACGCCTCGCAACGCGATGTCGAGGCGGCCCGCACCGAATCGGTGGCCGCCGCCCGGGAAGCGACGGTGGCGATGCTGAGCTACCGGGCCGCCACCGCCGAGAAGGACTTGATGGCGGCCCTCGACCGGGTCACCGAACCCTTCCTGGACTCCTATTCCGATCTGGTGCAAAGCACCGTGATCCCCGCTGCCGTCGAGCAGAAGATCTCGGCGCAGGCCCGGGTGGCCGCTGCCGCGTCGATGTCGGCCGGCGGCGGGCGCGCCGTGGTGCTGGTGTTCGTCAACCAGACCGTCACGGTGGGCGCCGGCAACCCGACCGAAACCACGTCCAGCGTGAAGGTGACATTGGCCAAAGTGGGCGAACGATGGCTGGTGTCGGGGTTCGATCCGGTTTAGCCGGTCTCGTCGGCCGGATCGGGACCTTCGTTGCCGAACCACTTCTGCTTGATCAGCGCGTAGGTGCCGTCCTCCCGGATGGACAGCAGTCCCCGGTCGAACTGCTTGCGCAGTTGGCTGCCGTTGGGGAAGGCCACACCGTAGTCCTCGGGTTCGAAGATGGTTCCGACGATCTGTGCGAAGCCGGCGCCTTCGTGGGCGACGAAGAACCGCAACACCGGTGCATCGAAGACCACCGCGTCGAGTTCGCCGCGCTTGAGGTCGGTGTAGCAGTCGTCGATGGTGGGCACCTCGTCGGCCCGGACCCCGATCGAATTCAGATAGGAGGCGGGTTCGGTCTTGGCGACCGTGCAGACCCGTTTGCCCACCAGGTCCGAGGGCGTGTTGATCTTGGCGTCGAACCTCTCCACGGTCAGATTGGCGGTCAGCGTTGCGGTGTAGTACGCCACGAAAATGATGCCGACGAAGGCCCACAGCACGGCCAGCCCTTTGGTGAAGGCATGCCGCGGCATGGTGTCCGGTTGCCCGGCCAGCATGCCCAGACTCCAGCCCATCGCTTGGAACACGCCCGGGAAGTACGACCGCGCCACCATGTGGTGGCCGTGGTTGCGCTCGGCGAGCCAGATGACGTGCGCGGGGATCACCGAGATGATCAGCCCGGCCGCCAGCCAGATCAGCATGGTCTTGGAGAACAGCAGACCCAGGAAGTCGGTGAGGCCGGGGGTGGATCGCTGGAGTTGGCTGGTGGGGACCACGATCTGCAGGCCCGCGTTCAGGACCGGCTGGGAGAAGTCGTAGTCCCTGGTGCGGTCGGCGGTGATGGAGATGGCGGTGGCCGCGGCGTCGACGCGTCCATCGGTGACAGCCTGGAGTTGAGCGGCCACGTTGTCGACGGAGACGTAGTCCAGCGTCCAGTTCTCCCGTTGGGCGACCGCTTCCAGCAGTTCGATGGTGAAGCCGGATTTGATGGCGTCGTTCGTCATCACGAACGGCTCGAGGTCATGGGTCGCGACGGAGACGGTTTGCGGTTCGGCCTCCACGGCGGCGGCGACACCCGGCAGTCCGCCGAGGATCGCCACCATCAGGACAACGACTGCCATCGCGCGAATTCGCACGCCCACTATCCACACCTTCCCGACCTACCGACCTACACGACGATAGGCGGCGGCACCGGTTCGCCCGTGCCACCGCCTATCGGCGAAAGCGCTATTCGATTGAGCCCCGGTCGGTTACGCGGGGAAGCAGGGCTCGTTGACGGGGGTGTAGTACGGCTGGCCGATGGAGGTGTAGCACGGCAATTCACCGGGGAACGAGGGGAACGGCAGGTAGCCCGGGGGCAGCGGCGGCCAGCCGACCGGGGGCGGCGGCGGGTAGACGCCCGGGTAACCGTACGGGCGGTCGACCGCGGCGCCGATGACCGCGGCGTCGGCGATATCGGCGCCGACGTGCTCGCATCCGCCGATCTGGGCGTAGCGGCCGCCGACGTCACCGCAGACTTCGGCTTGAGCGGCCGGGGCGATCGCGACCGAAACCGCCGTCATGGCCATGGCGCTGAGAACAGTGGCTGCAAGTTTGTGCGTCATGGCCTCATTATCCCTAAACACGGGCGCGGCGTTACCGCCCGGACGCAGAACGGCCCCCGGGGTGACAATTCCCCGGGGGCCGCCGCGCAGCATCAGTTCTTGGTGATGGTCTCGATGAAGCTGCCGCCACCCTGGTTGGTCCAGGTGATCATTCCGTTCTGGAACTCGGTGATCCAGCCGCCCTCGACCACGCTGGGGCCGCCGCCGGTCCGGGTCTCGTCCGAGGTCGGCCAACCCAGCACACCGGCCGGGCCGCCCTGCTCGTTGTAGACCCGCAGGATCTCGCCCTGGACCACGTGCGCGCCGTCCGGAGAGGAGAAGATGGTCCCGTTGGTGAATGCCGCGACGGTTCCGTCGCCGACCTTCTCGGGCTGGGCGGTCGGGACGCCGAGGGCGGTCTCGCCGCCAAACTTCGTATAGGCCTCGGCGGTCGGTCCGTCGAGCGACACCTCGCCCAGTCCGGGCACGTTCATCGTGGTCGGGACGCCGTTGAGCACCGAGGACACCGCGCTGGAGGCGACGCTGGCTCCGCTGCTGGCGGCGCTGCCGGCCGCACTGGCTCCGCTGCTGGCGGCGCTGCCGGCCGCACTGGCGGCACTGCTGGCCGCGCTGCCGGCCGCACTGGCTCCGCTGCTGGCGGCGCTGCCGGCCACGCTGGCGGCACTGCTGGCCGCGCTTCCGGCTGCGCTGGCCGCCGACGAGCCCATGCTGGAGGCGCTGGACGCGATGTCCTTGGTGGCCTCCTGGGCCTGCGAGCAGCTCACGGTGAAGGCGGCTGTGATGGCGATGCCGCCGGCCGCGGCCGCGGCGCGGGCCAATGTGGTCTTCATTCCCTGGTTCTCCTTAGTGCTTGCTGAATCAGACGGTGCTGAATCAGGCGGTGCTGAATCGACGGTGCTGCATGTGTCGCCCGCCAACCTAGCAAACAGCAGCGTCGCGGGGCAGGCCTTGGGTACAGGCATTTGACGATTTTGCCGAGGGCAGAGATAACCAGGCCTGCAGAAGAATCCGGGATTGATCGCAGAATCCCGCCCGGGCGGCGTAAGGGCGGTTATGCTCGACCGTCGGAGCGGCAGCGTGGCCGCCCGGCGAGGAGCGATGATGCCGACATCACCAGCCCGGAAGCGGCGGGTCAGCGGGCCCGGCCTGCCGCCGAGCAAGACGATGATCGTGCACTCCGCCGATGGCACCCGCTTGCACACCGAGGTGTTCGGACCCTCCAACGGATACCCGATCGTGCTGGCGCACGGAATCACCTGCTCGCTGAAGGTCTGGCACGAGCAGATCAACGACCTCTCCCGCGACCACCGGGTGATCGCCTACGACCACCGCGGGCACGGGCGCAGCGGGGTCCCCGGCGGGTCGGCCTACAGCCTCGACCACCTCGCCGCCGACCTGGACGCGGTGCTTGCCGCGGTGTTGCGACGCGGCGAGCGGGCCGTGGTCGCCGGGCACTCGATGGGCGGTATCGCCATCAGCTCCTGGTCGGACCGTTTCCGCCACCGTGTCGAGCAGCGGGTCGACGCCGTCGCCCTGATCAACACGACCACCGGGGACCTGCTCGACAAGATCCAGCTGCTTTCGGTGCCCGGGATGTTCCGGGCCACCCGGGTGGCCGCCGCCCGCACCATGATCCGGTCTCTGGGCGGTGCGCCACTGGTTCAGGGGACCCAGCCCGGCAGCCGGCTTTTCCTGCACTTGATGGCGGTCGGCGCCGACGCCGACCCGGCGATCACCCGCTTCCTGCACGACCTGTTCGCCGCCACCCCGGCAGCCGGCCGCGGGGCGTGGGCCCGGGTGCTGGTCGACGAGATGGGACATCGGGCCCATATCGACCTCAGTGGGTTGACCGTCCCGACCCTGGTGATCGGCAGCACCAACGACCGGCTACTGCCGATGTCGCAGGCCCGCAAGATCGCCGAGGCCGCGCCCAACCTGGTCGAGCTGGTCGAGATGCCCGGCGGCCACTGCGCGATCCTCGAGCATCCCGGCGACGTCAACGGCCACCTGCGTGAGCTGGTGCGCGCGACGGCGTTGGCACAGCGCATCAGTTCCTGAGCGCACCCAACGCCGCGGCGACCTCGGCGGCCGCCCGCTGACCGGAGCGCACCGCGCCGTCCATGAA
>JBFYOR010000456.1:0-7537 GCA_041303695.1 Mycobacterium sp.
ACTGGGCCGGATGATGACCCGGGCGTCGTTCAACGTGAAGCGCAGACCGTCGGTAGGCGGCAGGCCGTCGGTGCCCTTCTCCAGATCGTCCACGGCCACCACGTCGCGGCCACCGAGAGCGGTGGGCGGATCGGCACGAAGCCGAGCCATCGCATCAGCGATCAGCGAGATGTCCGAAACGCGAAACGACAGTTGACTTGTCGCATACAGGCCGAATGCGCGGGCCAGATCGTCAAGAACGTCCTGGACTCCCCTGCCCTCGGCCTTCAGCGCAGCCACCATCTCCAGCATCAGCAGCGAGGCGGTGATACCGTCCTTGTCCTTGACGGCTTCGGGGTCGCAGCAGATCCGCCCACCGCTCTCGGTGGCCGCGACGTGGTGGCCGTGGACGATCTGGAGAAGGGTGCCGACGGCCTGCCGCCCACCGACGGCCTGCGCTTCACCCTGCCCGACGCCCGCGTGATCATCCGGCCCAGTGGCACCGAACCCAAACTCAAGTGCTACCTGCAGGTGGTGGTGCCGGTGACGGTCGACATCGCCGAGGCGCGCAGTGCGGCGCAGTCCCAGTTAGAGACGCTGCGGGCCAGTGTCGCCGAGGCGTTGGCGCTTTAGAGCGGATCATGTCGGCGCAGGGAGGTCGTCGACACGTGCCGGGGCTCTCGACGTCGGCTCACAATCGGCTTACTGCCGTCAGTGCTACACAACGGCTACACTTGTCGCATGTCTGAGTTACCGTCTCGTGAGCTGCGCAATGACACCGCTGGTGTGCTGCGCCGCGTCGAGGCCGGGGAAGTCCTCACGGTCACGGTGAAAGGCAAGCCGGTCGCCCGACTCAGCGCGGTCCAGCCCGGTCGGCGGCGCTGGCTGTCCGGAGCAGAACTGGCGCAGCGCCTGAGGCGGGTCCAAGCCGATTCGGGACTACGGCGGGACCTCGCCGCACTGGCCGGCGACACCACCGACGACCTCGGACCGATCCGATGATTGCCGCCGGAGTGCTGGACACCTCGGTCTTCATCGCGAACGAGACGGGCCGTGCGCTCGACGAGTCGGCCATTCCCGGGGAAGTCGCGACGACCGTCATCACGGTGGCCGAACTCACTGCGGGAGTTCTCGCCGCCGGATCTACTGACATACGGGCGCGACGGTTGGCCACGCTGGACGCCATCGCCGACGTGGTGGCGCTTCCGGTCGATGAGGATGCTGCGCGGGTGTGGGCGCGGTTGCGGGTCCATCTCGCCGAAACGGGACGCCGGATGGGAGTCAACGATCTGTGGATCGCGGCGATCGCCGTGTCGCGAGGACTGCCGGTCATCACCCAGGACGACGACTTCGAGGCCCTCTACGGGGCGATCGGATTCACCGCGATTCAGGTCTGACCGTCGCTGTGCGGTCACCGTCCTGGGTGTCCTTCCACTCCGTACGGCCCGATCGTGTCCGTCACACTCCAGCGGCGTGCGTCACCTGGATGTGATCGGGAGTGCGGCGCCGCCCGATGACAACCCAGGCGAAGATCGCCCCGGCCAGGGCGACGAATGACAGCACCAGCATCGATGTAGTGATGGCGCCGGACGCGGCGCTGTTGACCGCGTCCTTGATGGCGTCGATCGAGTCCTGCGGCAGCCCGGCCAGTGCCTTGTCGGCTCCCGCCTTGTCACCGTCCTGCACGGCATCGGCGTAACGGGTGGCCACGTCGCGCAGGTCCGGGCGCGAGCCGAGACCCGAGCCGACCTTGGATGCCGTGAGGGTGCCGATGATCGAGGTCACCAGTCCGACGCCGAGGGCGGCGGGAATGTTGAAGGTCATCTGCATCAGGCCCGAACCCATTCCGGCCCGCTCCGGATCGACGGCCGACATGCCGGCCGTATTGCAGGCCGGCAGCGCGATACCGACGCCGATTCCCATGAGCGCCAACGGGATCACCATCTGTGCCAGCGTGGTGGTGGGGGAGAAGGACAGCCCCATCCAGGCCAGTGCGACCGCCTGCATGAGCAGTGCGACGGTGATCGGCAGACCCGGGCCCACCTTGTCGACCCACCGGCCGGCGGGGGGCTCGAAGACCATGCAGATAGCGGTGGTGATCAGGATGACGTTGGCGGCCTTGCCGGGGGAGTAGTCCAGGACGTTGATGAAGTACAGCGATCCGACGAAGACCAGGAATGGGATGTAGACGAACCCGACGGCGCTCTCGGCGAAGAAGCCGCCGGAGAACAGCCGCTCCTTCCAGAGACCGAAATCCACCAGGGGATAGGCGATCCGGGTCTCGAAGACACCGAATACTCCGAGCAGGATGATTCCCGCGAGGATGGATCCCCAGGTCGCCGTGGCGGTCCAACTCACCGACGAGTTCTGCAGGCCATAGGTGAGCAGGGTGATACCGGTGGCTCCGAGTAGCAGGCCGATCCAGTCGTACTTACCTTTGGAGATGACGCTGGTGTAACCGCGCGTTGCCGCGAGAGTGACGGCGATGACCGCAGCGGTGAGCGGCAATGCGACCCAGAAGACCCAGCGCCAGCTGGCGATGTCCATCATCCAGGCGGCGAACAGCGGCCCGAGCAGCAGACCGAAACCGTGCGCGAAGCCCCACACACCGACAGCCAAGCCTCGCTGTCGCAAGGGGAACGAGTTGACGACGATGGACAGCGTCGCCGGAGCGGAGATGCCGATACCGATGCCCTGGATGGCCCGGCCACTGATCATCAGCGGGCCACCGACCGCGATTGCCGACATCAGCAGGCCCCCGGCGAAGATGACGAATCCGGTCACGATCATCTTGACCTCGCCGACGAGGTCACCCATCCGGCCGCCGGCCACCAGGGCCGCGCCGAAGGCAAGGCTGTAAGCGGTGATGGTCCAGGTCTGTGCCGACAGGCCAAGCGCCAGATCCTCTTTGATGGTCGGCAGGGCCGGGCCGATCACGGTGGAGAACATCTGCGCTATCAGGGCGCCGAAGCCCATCGCGGCCAGAATCGCCCACGCCGCTTTGCTTGCCTTCTGGTCGCCTGCTGCGGCGGCTGCGCTCATCGGAGGGACGTCCTCTCCACGAGATCCCAGGGCCCGAAGGCCTGCGGAAGGATCTGGTCCATCGACTGCACGCCCTGCGGTGTCATCACCAGCAGATCCGGCCCGCCGTGTTCGTAGAGCAGTTGGCGGCACCGGCCGCAGGGCATCAGCGGGTCACCGTTGCCGTCCACGCAATACACCGCGGTGAGCCTGCCTCCGCCGGTGGCGAACAGGGCCGACACCATCGAGCATTCGGCGCACAACGTGATCCCGTAGGAGGCGTTCTCGACATTGGCGCCCGACACCACCCGGCCGTCGTCGGCGAATCCGGCTACCCCGACCGGGAAGTTGGAATAGGGGGAGTAGGAGTTCGCGGTGGCCGCAACAGCGCACTCCCGCAACGTTTCCCAGTCCACGTCGCCGCCCAGCTGGCCCACAGCGCCTCCCGTACGTGCACGACAAACGGCCGGTATCCGGCCGATTCGCGTCAACCTAGCACCGGCGGGCGGCGGACAAGCCGGAAATCGCGGGCCATCCCCGCGGTCCGGCCGGCCGCCTTACCATTCTCGTGAGGCGAAAGGGGTCTGATGAAACCGGGCGAATCCGACCCACTGGAGCGTTCCCTGCTGCCGTACTACAACCAGGGCCATCACAACGGGCCCATCGTCGTCGACGACTGGGCTGGCGGGATCCCCCAAACCCGGGCCGGGATGCCGTCGGTGCGGATCGGCCGGCGCTGGTTCTCCAGTCTCTGGCTGATTCCGCTTGGCGTCGTCGGTCTGGTGCTGTCGATCGCCGTGGTCCGGGAGATGGCGCAGCACGCCTGGTTCGGCGAGTTCATCGCGAAATACCCGGGAACCTCGGATGACTACGTTCAACCCGTTGACACCGGGTTTCCCTGGTGGTTGCGCTGGCAGCACTTCCTGAACCTGATTTTCATGATGTTCATCATCAGGGCGGGTTTGCAGATCCTCGCCGACCATCCGCGGCTGTACCTCAACGCCGGCAGCAGGCCGGACACCGAATGGCTGCGGCTTCGCGGCCCGGTGCCGGCCGACCGCCGAGACAGCAATGATCCCGAGTCAGTCTGGACCGCGAAGGAGGATTCAGTTGCCCTGCCGAAACATCTCGGAATTCCCGGCTTTCGGCATTCGGTCGGCCTGGCGCGGTGGTGGCACTTCTCCTTCGATCTGCTCTGGGTGGTCAACGGTGTGGTGTTCTATGTCCTGCTGTTCAGCACCGATCAGTGGAAGCGGCTGATTCCCACCTCCCTCGACGTGTTCCCCAACGCGTTGTCCACCGCGTTGCAGTACCTGTCGCTGGATCTGCCGGCCAATGAAGGGTTCAGCACCTACAACGCACTTCAGTTACTGGCGTACTTCATCACGGTGTTCATCGCGGCGCCGGTAGCACTGGTGACCGGCCTATTGCAGGCGCCCTCGATCGCCGGGCGATTCGGCACTGGCGCAGGACTTCTCAACAGGCAGGTGGCGCGGACGATCCACTTCGGTGTCCTGCTGTGGATGCTGATCTTCATCGCGGTGCACACCCTGATGATCTTTGTGACCGGGTTTGTCGGCAACGTCAACCACATGACGCTGGGCACCGATACCGACTCCTGGGTGGGTGTCGCGCTGTATGTGGCGTGGACGGTGGTCGTGCTGGCGCTCTGGATGGCTGCTTCGCCGCTGACCACCAGACATCCCCGGGCGATCCAGCGGGCCGGGCGGTTCCTGGTCGGCGGCATCAAGGGCGTGATGGAACGGACCATTCCGACCGCGACGTACACCGAGGCGGATATCTCGCCGTACTTCTGGACCAATGGGGAGCGGCCGCAGAGCCCGCGGTACGCGGCACTGCAGGCCGACGGGTGGGCCGACTACCGGCTTCGGGTCGACGGACTGGTGGCCAATCCGGTCGAGCTGAGCTTCGAACAGCTTCGCGGGATGCCCAAACAGGAGCAGATCACCCAGCACTTCTGCATTCAGGGCTGGTCCGGGGTGGCCAAATGGGCTGGGGTGCCGATGCGGACGATCTGCGAGCTGGTCCGCCCAGCCCCCAACGCCAAATGGGTGGTGTTCTACTCGTTTTCCGACGGACCGGTGGGTGGGCGGTACTACGACTGCCATCCGATCGCCAGCATGTACCACGAGCTCACGATCCTGGCCTACGAGATGAACGGGGAGCCGCTGAACGAATCGCACGGCGCCCCGCTGCGGCTGCGCGATGAGGTCGAACTGGGTTTCAAGCAGGTGAAGTGGATCGAAGCGATCGAATTCGTCGAGTCCTTCGAGCACCTGGGCGCCGGCCAGGGCGGCTACAACGAAGACCAGGAGTTCTACGGCTTCCGGATGCCGATCTGATTCAGGCGACGGTCGATGCGCCGGAAACCGGCGGGGCCGGGACCGCGGTCAGCGGGATGTAGACGGTGCCCTGGCAGGCGCCGCTGCCGATATTGGTCCCGAAGGTCCCCTTCAGGGATCCGTCCGGCCGGGGGGAGTAGGTGGTCGTCGAACTCGCCGAATCGAAGGTGATGGTGCGGTCCGGCAGCAGACAGTCCCACCGCCAGCTGTTCGTCCGCGACCATTGCGACCCCGTCCAGTCGAATTCCACCGACTCGGCCACATTGCCCTTCGGCGCCGGACCGTCGACCACCGAGGCGACGCAGGTGCCCGACGAGCAGTCCGTGACGAACTTGAACGACGCGGTGTAGGCCTCCTCGGACTGCTGGGCGGCCACACTGGTACCGGTCTTCTGATCGGTATGGAAGGTGATCCGGTACCAGCCATTCCAACTTGGCGCAGGCTCGGCCGCGACGAGCGGTGCGGACACCGCCGGGGTGGCGATCAGCACGGCCGCAGCCGCGAACGCACCCCCGAGGCGTCCGCCGATCACCGAATGCACACGCCGTTGTGGACTTCCCTGCAGACCGCGCCCGGCGGAACCGGGTCGATCGCGGGCGTGAAGGAGGCGTCGTAGTCGGGCTTGGCCCGCTTCTCGGTGGGCGTCGGCGAGGCCGCGCTTGAGCTCGGTGCGCTCGAGGTCGGCGTACTCGGTGTACTGGACGGCGCTTCCTTCTCGGTGCCGGAACTGCAGGATGTCAGTGCACCCATCGCGACGATGGCGGCGCCGCCGGCAAAGATCGCGATCCGGCTCGTCAAACGACCAGAACTCATGATGTGTCCCCTCTGTTAGCACGTTACGACCGGGCGATTTGGTGCAAGACGCGACGGTCCGTCTGCTTTCATGGTAGTCGCCCATGCGTCGTCCCGCCGATCCGACCTCCGGCGTTCGTCCGTAGCCGAAAACCAGTCAGGGCGCGGTGAAGCCCTCTCGCTTGTGCGCACCGTCGCAGAACGGCTTCTTGGCCGAGTGGCCGCAGCGGCACAGGTAGCTTTTGGTGGTCTCTTTGATCAGGCTGCCGTCAGACGCCAGGATCTCGACCTCTCCGGCGACTTCGAGGGGACCGTCGGCCAGGCAGGTGATTTTGACTTCGCTCATGACCGGCATTCTGCCCTACCGGTTCAGCCCACCGGCGCAATCGCGTCGCGGGCGAAGTAGACCAGGAATCCGGCCGCGACGATCCACAGCAGCGGGCTGACCTCGCGGGCCTTGCCGGCCGCCGAGCGCAGCACCACCCAACTGACGAATCCGACACCGATGCCGTTGGCGATGGAGTAGCTCAGCGGCATCACCGCCACGGTGAGTACGACGGGCAGCGCCACCGAGAACTCCGCGATGTCGATATGGCGCAGGTGCGAGAACATCATCGCGCCGACGACCACCAGAGCGGCCGCGGCCACTTCGGTGGGAACCACCGAGGCAAGCGGCGAGACGAACATTGCCGCCAGGAACAGCGCGCCGGTGACCAGATTGGCCAGCCCGGTTCGGGCGCCTTCCTCGATCCCGGCGCCGGACTCGATGAACACCGTGTTCGACGACGAGGACGACGCACCGCCGGCGACCGCCCCGGCGCCCTCGACGATCAGGGCCGCCTTGAGTCGGGGAAAGGTCCCGTCGGGAGCCGCCAGCCCGGCTTGCCGGGACAATCCGGTGAGGGTGCCCAGGGCGTCGAAGAAATTGGCGAACACCAGGGTGAACACCAGCATGGTTGCCGCCAGGGCGCCGATCCGGCCGAAACTGTCCATGCTGAACGCACCGACCAGTGACAGGTCGGGCAGCGCGAATGGCGAACCGGACAGGGTCGGCACCGAAAGCCGCCAGCCGCCGGGGCTGTCGACGGCGGACCCCAGATGCCAGATGGCCTCGATCGCCGCGGCAAGCGCCGTCCCGCCGATCAGACCGATGAGGATGCCCCCGCGGACCTGCCGGGCTACCAGGATCCCGGTCAGCAGCAAGGTCACCACGAAGACCACCGTGGGGATGCTGGTGATCGATCCGCGACCGCCGTCGCCACCGGTCGGGCTGGGCGACGGCAGGCCGGTGGAGCCGATGAATCCGGCGTCGACCAGTCCGATGAACAGGATGAACAGACCGATACCTGCGGTGATCGCGATCTTGAGTTGCATTGGCACGG
>JBFYOR010000457.1:0-4603 GCA_041303695.1 Mycobacterium sp.
GGATCTCGCTGTGGGAATGCTCGGCGATGGTCTTGGGCAGCCGACCTGACCGAGCAGCCCACCGCGGTGGTGGCGAACCTGCCCTACAACTCGCGGTTCCGGCCCTGATGCATCTGTTCTCGGAGTTCCCCACGATCCGGACCGCGATGGTGATGGTGCAGGCTGAGGTCGCGGAGCGACTCGCCGCTGAACCCGGCGGCAAGGAATACGGCGTGCCCAGCGCCAAGATCCGTTTCTTCGGCAATGTCCGTCGTTACGGCATGGTGTCGCCGACGGTGTTCTGGCCGATCCCACGGGTCTACTCCGGTCTGGTCCGCATCGATCGCCACGAGACCACCACCTGGCCGACCGACGACGCCTTCCGGCGCCAGGTCTTCGAACTGGTCGACATCGCGTTCGCCCAGCGCCGCAAGACGGCCCGCAATGCTTTCCTGGAGTGGGCCGGATCCGGCAACGAGTCCGCGCAGCGGCTGCTGTCGGCCAGTATCGACCCGGCGCGGCGCGGTGAGACCCTGACGATCGCGGACTTCGTCCGACTGCTGCAGCGCTCGGGTACGGCCGCCGCTGAGGCCTCGCAATCGGCTCCGGAGATCGCCGACGCGCGCTGAGCCCCGCCGGGCAGCCGTTACGCTCGTTGGATGCCAAGTAACGGCAACACCGCTGCTGAATGGGTGCCCACCGCATCGGTGACCGTGCGGGTCCCCGGCAAGGTCAACCTCCACTTGGGCGTTGGTGACCGCCGGCCCGACGGCTACCACGACCTGACGACGGTGTTCCATGCCGTCTCGCTGTCCGACGACGTCACCCTGCGCACCGCCGACCTGCTCTCGCTGCAGATGACCGGTGAGGGCGCCGGCGAGATTCCGGTGGACGAACGCAATCTGGCCTGGCAGGCCGCCGAACTGATGGCCGAGCACGTCGGACGGGCGCCGGACGTCGAGATCACCATCGACAAGTCGATCCCGGCAGCCGGCGGGATGGCCGGGGGAAGTGCGGACGCGGCAGCGGTGCTGGTCGGGATGAACGAACTGTGGGAACTCGGCGTTCCGCGCCGGGACCTGCACGTGATGGCCGCCCGACTGGGCAGCGACGTGCCCTTCGCCCTGCACGGTGGAACTGCGCTGGGGACCGGGCGCGGCGAGGAACTGACCACGGTGCTGGCCCGCAGTTCCTTCCACTGGGTGCTGGCATTCGGCATGGCCGGGTTGTCGACGCCTGCGGTCTATGCCGAGATCGACCGGCTACGTGAAAACGGCAGTCCGCCAAGGCTTTCAAGCCCGGAGCCCTTGCTGACGGCGCTGTCCTCCGGTGATCCGCACCTGCTGGCCCCGTTGCTGGGCAACGACCTTCAGCCCGCGGCACTGAGCCTGCAACCCAACCTCCGCCGCACCCTGCGGGCCGGTGTGGAGGCTGGTGCACTGGCCGGAATCGTGTCCGGTTCGGGGCCGACGTGTGCTTTCCTCTGCGTGTCCGCCGAGGCCGCACTTGACGTCGGCAGCGAACTGGCCGGCGCCGGGGTGTGCCGGACGGTGCGGGTGGCCAGTGGGCCGGTGCACGGTGCCCGTGTGCTGCCGACCCCGGCGCCCCCGACTTGACACGACCCGCGGGAACAACGTCCCAATTGGCTTCAAACTTAAGGGAAGTTTAAGATGGTCGACGGTGACCACTAGCGGCCAGATACTGCATCCCTGCGGATCGCCCACCGAGTCCGGTGGACGGCATCCCGGCAGCGCCCGATCACCGATTCGAGACCAAAAAGCTCTTCAGTTGTGCGGGCGTGCCGCCTATGCGATTGGCCGCGCTGGGCGGAGCATTAACGTCCGGGCTATTGCGCCGCTGATGCCGCACCGGGACCCGAGGAGGTCGTTGTGAGTCGCTTCACCGACAAGATGTTCCATAACGCCGTGACGAGCACCAAGGGCATGGTCACCGGCGAGCCGCACGAACCGGTCAGGCATACCTGGCGGGAGGTCCACGAACGCGCCAGGCGGGTGGCCGGCGGACTGGCCGCCGCCGGTGTGGGCCCCGGTGACGCCGTCGGGGTGCTGGCCGGTGCCCCGGTCGAGATTGCGCCGACCGCTCAGGGCCTGTGGATGCGCGGCGCCAGTCTGACCATGCTGCACCAACCGACCCCGCGTACCGACCTGGTGCACTGGGCCGAGGACACCACCAACGTCGTCGACATGATCGAGGCCAAGGCCGTCGTCGTCTCTGACCCGTTCCTCGCCGCCGTCCCGGTGCTGGCCGAGCGCGGTGTGTTGGTGCTGACGGTGGAGGAACTGCTCGCGGCCGAGCCCATCGACCCGGTTCCAACCGGTGAGGACGACGTCGCGCTGATGCAGTTGACGTCCGGATCGACCGGTTCGCCCAAGGCCGTCATCATCACCCACCGCAACATCTACTCCAACGCCGAGGCCATGTTCATCGGCGCGCAGTACGACGTCGACACCGATGTGATGGTCAGCTGGCTGCCGTGTTTCCACGATATGGGCATGGTGGGTTTCCTCACCATCCCGATGTACTTCGGTGCCGAGTTGGTCAAGGTCACCCCGATGGACTTCCTGCGCGACACCCTGCTCTGGGCCAAGCTCATCGACAAATACAAGGGCACGATGACCGCGGCGCCCAACTTCGCCTACGCGCTGTTCGGAAAGCGGCTGCGGCGCCAGGCGAAGGTGGGCGACTTCGATCTGTCCACCCTGCGATTCGCGCTCTCCGGCGCCGAGCCGGTGGAACCGGCCGACGTCGAGGATCTTCTGGACGCCGGCCGGCCGTTCGGTCTTCGGTCCGATGCGATCCTGCCGGCCTACGGGATGGCCGAGACCACGCTGGCGGTGTCGTTCTCCGAGTGTGGCGCCGGACTGGTCGTCGACGAGGTCGACGCCGACCTGCTGGCCGCGCTGCGTCGCGCGGTGCCGGCGACCAAGGGCAATACCCGCCGGCTGGCCACCCTCGGCCCGCTGTTGCATGACCTCGAGGCCCGCATCGTCGATGAGGACGGCACCGTTCTGCCGGCCCGCGGGGTGGGCATCATCGAGTTGAAGGGTGAGTCGCTGACGCCCGGCTACATCACCATGGGCGGTTTTGTCCCGGCCCAGGATGAGAACGGCTGGTACGACAGCGGCGACCTCGGCTACCTCACCGAGGAGGGCCATGTCGTCGTCTGCGGCCGGGTCAAGGACGTCATCATCATGGCCGGGCGCAACATCTACCCGACCGATATCGAGCGTGCGGCATCCCGGGTCCACGGTGTGCGTCCGGGCTGCGCGGTCGCGGTCCGTCTCGACGCCGGCCACTCCCGGGAAACCTTCGCGGTGGCCGTGGAGTCCAACGACTGGGAGAATCCGGTCGAGGTGCGCCGGATCGAGCAGCAGGTCGCCCACGAGGTGGTCGGCGAGGTGGACGTGCGCCCGCGCAACGTGGTCGTGCTGGGGCCGGGGACCATCCCGAAAACCCCGTCGGGCAAGCTGCGCCGCTCCACCTCTCTGACGCTGGTCACCTGATCCTCCGCGGCGGCCCCGTCCGGTCGGTCCACCGGGCGAGCCGTCGATTCGTCTAGTAGGCTCAATGCCAAGTCAACTCAGGAGAGGACGGCATGTCGAATACCCGTGTGGTTTGGGCGATCGTAGCGGCGGGCGTTCTCGCCGGTGGAGTCTTGACGGGCTGCTCGAAGTCGGAGAGCCCCAGTAGTTCGGAGAGCCCCACCAGTTCTGAAACCAAGGCGGTCGTCGAGGACATCTCGGTCGCCGTCGGCACCGGTGAGTTCCTTGATGTCGAGGGCGACAATGACCCCGGCACCAACACGATCGTCGGTTTCACCGCCACCGCCCCGACCAACGACGAGGCCTCGGCGAAGGTGATCAAGGCCTGCGAGGACGCCGGCGGTGTCGAGTGCACCGCCGACGAGGTGACCAACGACAACGTCTGCATTGCCTCGGTGGCCTCGGATGAGACCGCTGTGGTGGCTGGTGGCGCCGGGGCGACCGTCGAGGACGCCCGTCTGGATGCGATCAAGAAGGCCGAGGACAACAAGACACCTCTCGGCGCGGACGCCATTGTCATTGTGTCGGCCTGCCCCTGATGAGTGAGCGGATGTCCGAGCGTGCAGTTACCAGGGCGGCAGCCCGAAAGGGGAAGTACACAATGACCGGTCCAGCCAAGGCGGCGGTTCTGGTGGCGGGTTTGGCTGTTGTGGCGGGGCTTTCGGCCCCCGTCGCCGTTGCCCGGCCCACCTGCCAGGACACCAACACCAAAACCATCTGCCAGACCAATGGCAGTGTGTCGATCAAGGCGCGGCCGGGGACGGTGGCTCCGCCGGCCAACCTGCCGGTGTTCCCGTGGCTGGGCATGCCGGGCGCCCGCCGATAACGACTGGCTTTTCCAGCGCACGGCTCATCTCCTCGGAGATGGGCCGTGCGTTCTTTTTTTGAGAGACTATTGACTAGGCCGCGGGAACGTACCAGGGCAGCAGCCCGGAAGGAGAACGGACATCATGATCGGTTCAGTCAGGGCGGTGGTTCTGGTGGCGGGTTTCGCGGTTGTGGCGGGGATCTCGGCTCCGGTCGCCGGCGCCCGGGATACGTGCAGGGACACTGAGACCAAA
>JBFYOR010000458.1:0-3747 GCA_041303695.1 Mycobacterium sp.
CGAGCAGGCGCAGGATGTCCTGCAACGAGCAGGACACGAAGAAGTACTGCTGTAAGAGCCGTAGCTGCTTGCCGACCTCGGGTTCGTCGTTGGGATACAGCACCTTGGTGACGTTCTCGGAAACCACCTGGTCCTCGACCGCGCGGTAGTAGTCGCCGGCGTTGAAGGCATCCAGGGCAAGGGCGTTGACGGCGTTGGCGCTCCACAGCGTCAGGGTGTTGCAGGTGTTCACGCCGTAGCCCTGGATCGGGGTTCCGTAGTAGACCCCCTTGACGACCCGCTCCGGTACCCAGCGCACCCGGCGCTCGTCGTCGCCGTCGGTGTAACGCTCGGTGCGGCCGCCCCAGCCGACCTGATAGTTCACTTCCGGTTTGGCGATCTCCCACGGATTGCCGGAAGCAAGCCAGTTGTCGGTGCGCTCCACCTGCCAGCCGTCGCGGATGTCCTGGTCGAAGATGCCGAACTCGTAGCGGATGCCGTAGCCGACCGCCGGACGCTGCAAGGTGGCCAGCGACTCCAGATAGCAGGCCGCCAGCCGGCCCAGCCCGCCGTTGCCCAGACCGGGCTCCTCCTCGCAGGCCAGCACCTCGTCGAAGTCCTGGCCCAAGTCAGCCAGAGCCTCGCGGGCCTCCTGCTCGAGATGCAGGTTGAGCAGGTTGTTGCCCAGGTGCGGGCCCAGCAGGAATTCCGCCGACAGGTAGACGGCCACCTTGCGGGACAGATCCAGGTAGGTCTGGGTGGTGTTGGTCCACCGCTCCTGCATGCGGTCGCGCACGGCCAGCGCCAGCGCGTGGTAGTAGTGCTGGGCCTGTAGCAACTGGGACGGCCGGCCCAGGGTGTAGCGCAGGTGGTCCTCGATCGCCTGCCGTAGGGCCGCTGCGCTCATACCGGTCCGGACGTCCTCGACGCTGGCCGGACCCTTGACCTCCCCGGTGGCCTCCCCGGCGGCAGAGGTGCGGATGACATCGCTCATGATGTGGTCTCCCCGAGGGTTCGAAGCCCGTTGTGTGGCTGCGAGTATGGCACCGCGGCAGTGGTCCCCACCTGCGGTTCGGGTAACTCTCAGATGAACTGTTGGCCGCAGGTAGTCTCAGACGATGCCGCGCCGATCGGTCACCGCACTGGGCACGCTGCGGGGGGCCGCCTGAACCCGTCATGGCCCCGGCGCACCTTCCTGATCGGCGCGGCTGCGGCCGCCGCGCTGTCCGGTTGCGCGGGCAAACCCGAACCACTGCCGTCCGGTGACCGTGATGTCGACGTCCTGGTCGTCGGCGCCGGTATCGCGGGGTTGGCGGCCGCCCGCGTCGTCACGCAGTCCGGCCGCAGTTGTGCGGTCCTGGAAGCCCGGGACCGCATCGGTGGACGGATCTGGACCTCGACGTCCTGGCCGGACCTCCCGGTCGACCTCGGTGCATCCTGGATTCACGGATCCGACGGCAACCCGGTCTACGACGAAGCCGACCGGCTGAACCTTGCCACCACGGTCTTCGACGTCGGCTCATCCGATGGAGCCGGTTCCTACGCTCTCTTCTCCGCCCAGGGGTTTCGCATCGACGAGGATCCGATCGAAGAGCGCGTCGACGCAGTGATCCGGCAACTGGAGCGGGCCGCCGACCGGGGCGGCTCCGGCAGCATCGCGATGCGAGCGGGCATCGATGGATTGCCGCCGCGGCTGCGCGATCTGGCCCGGCAACCCGAGGTCGCAGCGTCGCTGACGGACTACGCCGGCGACTACGGCGCAACCACCGAGGACCTGGCGCTGAGCGCACTGTCCGAAGACGATGCCTTCCCCGGGGAGCAGCGGGTGTTCCCGGCCGGATACGGCCAACTCGCCGAGCGGCTCGCCGACGGGCTTCCGGTGCGCATGGCTACGCCGGTGACCGGTATTTCGCTGGGCCGGGGTACCCCGGTGCTGGTGGACACCGGCGGAGAACAGTGGCGGGCGGCGAAGGTCATCGTCACCGTCCCACTCGGCGTCCTGAAAAGCGGGTCCATCCGCTTCGACCCGCCGCTGCCGGCTCGGCATGCGCGCGCGATCGGGGCTCTGGGCATGGGTCGCTTCGAGAAACTCATCCTGAGATTCCCCGACGCCTTCTGGGATGACGTCGATCAGATTCAGGTGCTGGGCGAGCCCGGAGCCCCGTTCACCAGCTGGTACAACCTGCACCGCGTGACCGGACAACCCGCCCTGATGGCGCTCAACGGCGGGGCGGCGGCCACGGCTGCCGCTGCGCCGGTCGAGCAGCAGACCGCAGCGGCCGCGGACCTGCTCGCCCGGATCTACCCGGGACGCTTTCAACCGCCGCTGGCCGCGCAGGCGTCGAACTGGTGGGCCGACGAATTCAGCCGGGGCTCATATTCGTTCACCGCAGTCGGATCGGGGACCGGCGACCGTGTCGCCCTGGCCGAACCCATCGACGGCCGGCTGTGGCTGGCGGGCGAGGCCCAGGACCCCACCCGGCATTCGACCGTGCACGGCGCCTTTTCCAGCGGTGTTGCGGCTGCCCGGCAGGCGTGCGCCTAGCTGTACTGACCACAGACGTTGGTGACGGCGTGGCGTGGTGACATGACGAAGACCTCCGAGTGAAGTGCGAGCTGTCTAGGAACGCACCAACCCACCGGAGGTCTTCATGTCCCACCGTAATGCCCCTTTGTCTGAAACCGGTCGCCTGAGGCTGGCTCGCTGCGTCGTGGAAGACGGCTGGCCACTGCGCCGGGCCGCTGAACGGTTCCAGGTCGCCGTGACCACAGCCGCCCGCTGGTCTCACCGATATCGGGAGTTGGGTCCGGCAGGCATGGCCGATCGCAGCTCCCGGCCGCACCGCAGCCCGAATCAGACCCCGACCCGAACTGAGCGGCGGATCATCAAGGTCCGGGTGCTGCGCCGGTGGGGGCCGGCCCGCATCGGCTATCTGCTGGGCATTCATCCCTCCACGGTGCATCGGGTGCTGACCCGCTACGGGGTGGCCAAGCTCCGGTGGCTGGACCGGCCCACTGGCCGGGTAATCAGACGCATCGAAACCTCCCGGTGCGGGGAGTTGGTGCACGTCGATGTCAAGAAACTCGGCAAGATCCCCGCCGGCGGGGGTTGGCGCATGCTGGGCCGCACGATCGGCAATCACAACTCCCAGGCCGACAAGAGTTCCGGGCGCCGCAGTAAATACCACCACCCGCTGCGCGGCCACCACTTCCTGCACACCGCGATCGACGCGCACTCACGGCTGGCCTACTCAGAGCTGCTGGCCGATGAGCGCAAAGAGACCGCTGCAGGGTTCTGGCGACGCGCGAACGTGTGGTTCGCAGAGTGCGGCATCACCGTGCGAACAGTGTTGACCGACAACGGCTCCTGTTACCGCTCACACGCCTTCGGCGATGCTCTCAGCGGAATCGAACACCGGCGGACCCGCCCATACCGACCGCAGACCAACGGCAAGGTCGAGAGATTCCACCGCACCCTGGCCGACGAATGGGCATACGCCCGGCTCTACACCAGCGACACCGAACGCTGCGAGCAATTCCCCATCTGGCTACACACCTACAATCACCACCGCGGCCACACCGCACTCAGCGGTCAACCACCCGTCAGCCGCGTACCTAACCTCTGTGGTCAGTACAACTAGCGGAACGGGTTATCGCCGGCGGCGACGGCGGCGCCCAGGCCCATCAGGGTCACCGCGGAGGAGTGCAACCGCTCCCCCGCCTCCCGGGTGGCCGCGCCCGCCAGGTAGCGCACCCAGGTGCCCTCGA
>JBFYOR010000459.1:0-2970 GCA_041303695.1 Mycobacterium sp.
GGTGCCGCGCGCTAGACCATCGCGCGGCGGCCGGACAATGCCCGGCCGAGCGTCAGTTCGTCGGCGAACTCCAGGTCGCCACCCATCGGCAGCCCTGACGCGATGCGACTGACGGTCAGGCCCGGGATGTCGCGCAGGATGCGCACCAGGTAGGTGGCGGTCGCCTCGCCCTCGGTGTTGGGGTCGGTGGCGATGATGACCTCGGTGACGTCGACCCCGTCGACCCGCTCGCCGAGCCGGTTCAGCAGCTGGCGGATACGCAGCTGTTCGGGGCCCACACCTGAAAGCGGATCGAGCGCCCCGCCGAGGACGTGGTAGCGGCCACGGAACTCGCGGGTGCGTTCGACGGCCTGGACGTCCTTGGGTTCCTCCACCACGCATACCTGGGTGCCGTCCCGCCGGGCGTCGCTGCAGATCCGGCAGCGATCCGCGTCGGAGACGTTGCCGCACACTTCACAGAACTGAACGCCGTCGCGAACCCGGGACAGCACCGCGGTCAGCCGGTCGATGTCCGGTGGCTCGACCGAGATCAAGTGGAAGGCGATCCGTTGCGCGCTCTTGGGCCCGATGCCCGGTAGTTTGCCGAGTTCATCGATCAGGTCCTGAACAGGGCCTTCAAACATGGAACGACAACGTCAGGATTCCGGCAACGGACGGCCCGACGCGGCGGCCACCGGACCCAGAATCGTCTTGACCGTTTCCCGCATGTTGTGCGCGGCGTCCTGCAGTGCCCCCACGACCAGGTCCTGGAGGGTCTCGACATCGCTGGGGTCGACCACCTGGGGGTCGATCCGGACCGCTACCACCTGACCGTTGCCGTTGAGCGTGACCTCCACCAGTCCACCGCCGGCCTGGCCGGTCACCTGGGTCTCGGCGATCTGCTTCTGCGCCTCGATCAGCGCCTGCTGCATCTGCGCAGCCTTCGCCAACGCCGACTGAAGGTCCTGGATGCCCTGCGGCGGAACCTGCTGACCGAAGGCCCCCAGATGTCCGGGATCACCGGGTTGAATACCGGGTTGCATGACGGTCTCCTTGCTGATCGGTCTCGAGTTGGTTGCGGCCTGGCGTTTTCGGCCGCCGGTGACTTCCAAGCCTAGACGCCGAGGGTTTACCGTGACGCCCGTGCTGAAGTTCGCCTCCTTGCGTGTCGTGGCCGCAACCTCCGCCGGGGTGCTGGTCGCCGCGTCCTCGCTGGCGTCACCCGTGGCGAACGCCGCACCGGGCAGCGTCGCGGGAATGATTGTGTTCCTCGATCCAGGCCACAACGGTGCCAACGACGCCTCGATCACGCGGCAGGTCTCCAACGGACGCGGCGGGACCAAGGACTGCCAGACGTCGGGGACCAATACCGAGAGCGGTTTCGCCGAGCACACCTTCAACTGGGACACCACCCTGCGAATCCGGGCCGTCCTGCACCAACTCGGGGTCCGCACCGCGATGTCGCGGGGCAACGACGACGCCCTGGGACCGTGCATCGACGAGCGCGCCGCGATGGCCAACTCGCTGCAACCCAACGCCGTGGTGTCCATCCACGCCGACGGCGGTCCGGCCACCGGACGGGGCTTTCACATCTTGTACGCCAACCCGCCCCTGAACGCCGCGCAGGCCGGGCCGTCGGTGCAGTTGGCCCGCATGATGCGGGATCAGTTGGCCGGATCGGGGATCCCTCCGGCGACCTACATCGGCTCATCCGGACTCAACCCGCGCGCCGACATCGCCGGGCTGAACCTGGCGCAGTACCCGTCGATCCTGGTCGAACTGGGCAACATGAAGAACCCGGTCGACTCCACGCTGATGGAAAGCGCGGAGGGCCGGCAAAAATACGCCGACGCGGTCGCCAAGGGTGTGGTGGCGTTCCTGCAGACGCAGCCGGCGCGCACCAGCTGACCCGACGGCGGATCAGCCCCGCTCGACCTCTTTCTTGAGGTTGGTCAGCACCTCGTCCTGAATTCTGCGCAGGCCCAGCGGGGCGAAGGCCTTCTCGAAGAAACCCTTCACACCACCGGCCCCGGTCCAGCTGGTTTTGACGGTGACGCTTGAGCCGGGGCCGGCCGGTGCGACGGTCCAGTTGGTCACCAACGACGAATTCGCGTCCTTCTCGATGACGGTGCGTCCGGCGATATCGACGTCCGCCCGCACCTGCCTCGATCGCGACTTGGTGGCCTGCAGCCGCCAGGAGGCGACGGTGCCCCGGCCCTGACCGCCGGACAGCACCCGGTATTCGCTGTAGTGCGGGGACAGGATTTTCGGGCGCACACCCTGGTAGTCGGCCACCGCGTCGAGCACCGTTGCCGGCGGCGCGTCGATCAGGATGCTGCTGGAGGCGCTGACCCGGCCCATTGAACTCCTCGCTGATCGGCTGCCCACACCTCGCGCGGACGGCAGTTGCGGTTCAGCGTAATTCCTGCGACCGAGGGGGGTACCTGGGAGATGCCCTAGCCGTCGATCCGGCGCGCACCCAGTTCGCTCTGCAGCAGTTCGAGCGCGACTTCCTCGGGGTCGCGTCGGGGCGCGGATTCCTCGTGGACGGCTTCGGCGATCATGCTGTCCTCTTCGGCGCGTTGAGCATCGACGGGGTCAGGTCCAGGGTCGGGTTCGGGTTTCAGCGGAGCGCTCGTGGCGACGGGGACGGTTTCGCCCACCCCGATGTCGCAGCGCACCCGCCAGTTCACCCCGAGGGCGTCCTTGAGTGCCTCGCGGATGACGTCGGCGTTGTGCTGCTCGGTCAGCCGCTTGGCCAGCGGCGCCGACTGGTGAGCGAGCACCAGGGTGCCCTCCTCGACGGAGCGAACGATCGCCTCGGCCAGCATGACGTCGATGACGCGGTTGCGCTCCCGGACCTTCTCCCGGACCGTTGACCACATGCTGCGCACCGCCGCGGCATCAGGCTCACCGGGGGTGGCTGCGGGCGCCGGCTCGGGGTCACGTGCGGGGGTCGGCGCGGGCGGCGGTACGGGGGCCGGTGCCGGC
>JBFYOR010000460.1:0-4718 GCA_041303695.1 Mycobacterium sp.
GGGAACTCGGCGGTGACTGCTTCGACTACACGTGGATCGACGATGACCATCTGGTGGTCTACCTGATCGATGTGTCCGGCCACGGGATCGAGCCCGCACTGCTGGCGGTCTCCGTGCACAACCTGTTGCGCTCGGGATCGCTGGCCGTCGAGACCTTGCTGGTCCCGGATGCAGTGCTAGCCGAACTGAACCGGCTGTTCCAGATGGACCAGCAGGGCTCCCATTACTTCACGATATGGTTCGGCGTCTACCAAGCCTCGACCCGCACCATGCGTTATTCAAGCGCAGGCGCGCCGCCTGCGCTCGCCTTCGAGTCCCCGGCCGGTGCGGAGCCGACGGCAACCGCTTTGTCCACGACGTCAGCACCGGTAGGGATGTTTGAGGACACCGAGTTCACCTCGCACACCTACCCGGTGCCGCCCGGCTGCCGCATCCTGCTCTACAGCGACGGCGCCAGCGAGGTCCCCCTCGATAACGATCGCCAACTCACGCAGGCGGAGTTCACCGAACTGACCCTTCGGCTGGCCGCATCACCGGACTGGTCGCTGGACGATCTGATCCGCGACATGCGGGCGCTGAACCCGCAGGGCCTCATCGACGACGACTGCTCACTGATTCAGTTGGCGTTCGACTGAATCGGCCCAGCCGATTTCCGCCGACCTCCCGCGAGCAACGTGATCTCGACGCCGACAAAGATCACCAGCGACGCGACCACCGCGGCAATGATGCCCGGATAGCGGCCGTCGAAGCCGGCCGCCGAGGTCTGCCGCAACAGGATTCCGGCGAACGCCCAGATCAGGACGAGGCCGTAGGCCACATCGCGGTTGCGGACCATGGTGACGGTGCCGATAACCATCGCGACGAGGACGATGATCGCCGCCCAGGTGGACTCCGCCAGACCGAAGCCGTCCCAGTTCCGGCTGACCAGCAGCACTGTCATGTTCGCGACCACCGCCACGGTGGTCCAGCCGAAGTAGACGCTGAACGGCACACCGATCAACCAGCGTTGCCGCCCGGTCAGATGCGCCCCGCGAACCGTGGTCACGATCAGCGCAAGGCAGATCAGGATCACCACGATCAGCACCGCCGACAACGGGATCAGCCCGTAGTGCCAGGCGAATACCCAGGCGGTGTTGGCCAGCGAGGACACCGAGAACAGCACACCGACCCGGTTCAGCAGTGCCGTCTGCTCCGCCGACTCCGGGCCGTCCCGGAACAGGCCGAGTTGGTAGAGCACATGCGCGCCGAGCAGGAGGTAGATCACTCCCCAGATGGAGAACGTCACACCGGCCGGAGTGAACAGACTCGGATAGGCGTTGGAGACGTCGCCGGTGCGCTTTCCGTTCAGTGGCAGGGCGTTGGCGAGATAGTTCACCGCGATCATCGCCAGGTAGGTCGCCACCACCAGCACCTTGATCGGGGTTCGGCTTGTCGGGGCCATCGTCGCTCGCTCTCTCCCGCGTCTCGTTCCTACGGTGCGTCTCGTTCCTACAGTGCGTCTCGTTCCTACAGTGCCCCGGCGGCGTGCCGGCCGGCGGCACGGCCGGAGAACAGACATCCTCCCAGGAAGGTGCCCTCCAGGGCGTTGTAGCCGTGCACGCCGCCACCGCCGAAGCCGGCAACCTCACCGGCGGCATACAGTCCGTCGATCGGGTCGCCGCCGGTACCCAACGCCCGGGAGAACAGATCGGTCTGGATTCCGCCGAGGGTCTTGCGGGTCAGGACGTGCAGTTTGACGCCGATCAGCGGACCGGCGTCCGGATCGAGGATGCGATGCGGCGCGGCCGTGCGGGCGATCCGGTCACCCAGGTAGCGGCGGGAGTTCCGGATGCCCTGCACCTGAGCGTCTTTGGAGTACGGATTGGCCATCTGACGGTCCCGCGCCTCGATCTGGTCGCGGATCGACTGGGTTTCCAGCAGCGGTTCGTCGGTGAGCTTGTTCATCAGCGCCACGAGTTCATCCAGAGTGTCCGCCACCACGAAGTCCGCGCCGTGGGATTTGAAGGCCTCCACCGGGCCGGGCGCACCTTTGCTCATCAGCCGCTCACGCAACATGCCGACCCGGTCGGAGTTGGTGATGTCGGGGTTCTGCTCAGAGCCCGACAGCGCGAACTCCTTCTCGATGATCTTCTGGGTCAGGATGAACCAGCTGTGGTCGTACCCGGCGATCTCGGGGTTCGTGCGCAGGTAGCGCAATGTGCCCAGGGTGTCGTAACCCGGCAGATAAGGAGCGGGCAGACGCCGACCCAGGGCGTCGAACCACATCGACGACGGGCCGGGCAGGATGCGGATGGCGTGCTTCGGCCAGATCGGATCCCAGTTCTGGACACCCTCGGTGTAGTGCCACATCCGGTCACGGTTGACCAGCCGCACCCCGCTGTCGGCGGCGATGTCGAGCATCCGGCCGTCGACATAGGCCGGAACACCGGTGATCATCGAACGCGGCGGCGTACCCATCCGGGCCGGCCACGAGCGCCGGACCACATCGTGGTTGCCGCCGATACCACCGGTGGTGACGATGACCGCCTGGGCGCGCAACTCGAAGTCGCCCGCCGTATCCCGGTTCGACGGTGCCCCACGCGGGGCGTCGTCGGGTGCCAGCACCACCCCCCGCACGCCGGTGACGGCACCGGCGGTGATGACCAGTTCGTCGACGCGGTGTCGATGGTGCAGGCTGACCAATCCGCGGGCCGCCGCGGCGAGGGCGGAGTCGACGAACGGTTTGACCACGCCGGTACCGGTGCCCCAGGCGACGTGGAAGCGGGGCACCGAGTTGCCGTGGCCGTCGGCGCGCAGGTCACCGCGTTCGGCCCAGCCCACCGTCGGAAGAAACGTGATGCCGTGACTGTTCAGCCACGACCGCTTCTCCCCCGCGGCGAACTCGACGTAGGCACGGGCCCATTGGACCGCGAATGCGTCCTCGTCATCGAGCCGGTCGAACCCCGCGCTGCCGCGCCAGTCACTCCAGGCGAGGTCGAAGGAGTCCTTGACGCCCATCCGGTGCTGCTCCGGGCTGTCGACCAGGAACAGTCCGCCGAACGACCAGAACGCCTGGCCGCCGAGATTGGCCGCGTTCTCCTGGTCGACCAACGCGACTTTCTTTCCGCGGCTGGTCAGTTCATGAGTTGCCACGAGCCCGGCCAGTCCGGCACCGACGACGACCACGTCCACGTCCACCACATGCCCCTTGCTCCCGGAAGTCCCGTCGTTACCGTACCGTTCGGGCTGCCGGCGCGGAGGCGGGTTTAGCGGCCGGCCGATGCGGGAAAAGACGGTGGTGACCGCCGCTTCCACCGCCCTCGAGCCTGCGCTTCCCACGGCCCGAGGGCCACTTTCGATGTCTGTGGTCAATCTTCTGACTGAACGCGCGCCGCGGTCGCGGCTGGACCGGATCGAGGCGTCGGTCGGGGACTTCGATCCCTGCGGGCTCGACGTCCAACTCACCCTGTTCGTCTGCTACGCCCTGCACTACCGCGGGTTCGCCGGAGTTGACCCCGAGTGGGAGTGGAACCCGGGCCTGCTGCATTTGCGGGCACGGTTGGAACACGCGTTCATCTCCGGGATCCGCAGCGAGGTGGGAGATCTCGACAGCAACGCCGGCGACGAGATGGAGCGGCTTTCCGTGAGGGCCGCCGCCGAGGACGGCGCGACGCAGTACCTGCGCGCGCACGGTTCCTGGCAGCACGTGCGGGAGTATCTGGTGCACCGATCGCTTGACCATCTCAGCGGCCCCGGCCCGCATGTGTGGGCAATGCCCCCGCTCAACACCCGGTCCGCGACGGCGTTCGCCACCGAGTCCGACACGCTCACCGATCTGATGGTCGCCGCCCGGCTCGAACCGGGATACCTGGCCTATATCGATCTCGTACCCGCCGAGTCGCTGGCGGTGGTGAACGTGATGTCCCTGTTCGGATTGCACCGGAGCTACCGGGGGGCGGCGATGGGCCGCTTCGCGGCGAACGCGATCACCTGCTGCCCGGACTCGCGTCGGCTGTGTCAGGCGCTCGAACGGATGAACGCCCCCGCTGCATGCCGCAGGTTCTACCGTGCGCAAGCCGAATCGGACGCGGCCCACGATCGGGTGATCCGCACCGACGTGGTCGGAGATCTACTCGGCCGCGAACCGGATCTGGAACCGGACGTGGTCTTCGGAATGCGAGCCTTCGGTGTGGTCGAGGACCGGCTCGCCAATCACCTGATGCGCTGCTGGAGCGCCGGGAACAGCTCGTTACGCCGGCCGCTGGACTGAATCGGCTACAGCCGCTCTCGCACCGCCGCCGACAACCGCGACCCGTCGGCCTTGCCCGCGGCGATCGCCGAGGCGGCCTTCATGACCAGGCCCATCTGTTTGACCGACGGCCGCTCCCCGATCTGCTCGGCGACCTCGGCCATTGCGGTGTCGACCACGTCTGCCACCTCCGCGTCAGTCAGCGGGGTCGGCAGATACTCGTCGATGATCCGGCCCTCGGCATGCTCCTCGGCCGCCAGTTCGCCGCGCCCGTTCTGGGTGTAGATCTCGGCGGATTCGGTGCGCTTCTTGGCCTCCCGGGCCAGCACCTTGAGGACATCCTCGTCGGTCAGCTCCCGGGCCTGCTTGCCGGAGACCTCCTCGGTCTGGATCGCAGCCAGCAGCATGCGCAGCGTCGCGGTGCGCAGCTTGTCCCGGTTCTTCATCGCCTCGGTGAGATCAGACCTCAGCCGATCCTTCATGTGCGCCA
>JBFYOR010000461.1:0-3943 GCA_041303695.1 Mycobacterium sp.
CACCGCGCCCGCGAAGCTCACCAGCAGCCCGGAGGAGGTCGCGAGGAATGCGGCGAACGCACCGGCGGCGACCAGTGCCGCGATCAGTTGGCCCGGCAGCCCACCGATCGAGTTCGGCAGCAGCAGGACCGCCGCGTCGGACCGGCCGGTCATGCGCAGTGGCGGAATGTAGATCCGGGCGAAGATCCCCAGCAGGGTGGGAACCAGGTAGAAGAACGACAGCAGCGCGATCACCGCCAGTGCGGCCCGCCGAGCGGCCCGGCCGTCCGGGTTGGTGTAGAAGCGCACCAGCACATGCGGAAGGCCCATGGCCCCGAGAAACGTGGCCACGATGATCGACAACACCTGGTACAGGGGATGGGCGCCGCCCAGGCCGCCGCCGCTGCTGACCCAGGCCGCACCTGAGGCGGGGGCGCCGGCGACCACGGGTACCTGCGCCCCGGGGTCCAGCACCAGGCTGGTGCCGGCCGCCAGGGTATGCCGGCCCGGTCCGGACAGCGGGCTGTCCCGCACGTCGGCGCCGTCCACCGTTCCGGTGACGGTGACACCGGCCGGATCGACCACCTCGACGATGACGTCGGTGTCGACGCTGACCGTGACCTGTTGGGCCACCGTCGGTGGCAGCGGACCGGCCAGATCGGTTCGATGCGCGCCTGCCATGGACAGCAGGACCAGAGCGGGCACCGCGATGGCGGTGAGCTTCAGCCAGTACTGGAATGCCTGTACCAGGGTCACCGACCGCATGCCGCCACCGACGACGTTGACGATGACGATCGCGGCGACCGTCACCGGCCCGACCCAGGCGGGCAGGCCCAGGATGGTTTTCAACGCCAGTCCGGCGCCTTGGTACTGGGGCACCAGATAGAGCAGGCAGATCGTGACGACGACGACCATCGACGCCCGGCGCACCAGTGGAGAGTTCAACCGGAACTCGGCGAAGTCCGGCACGGTGTAGGCGCCGGAGCGGCGCAGTGGTGCGGCCACGAACAGCAGCAGTCCCAGATAACCCGCGGTGAAACCGACCGGATACCACAGTGCGTCGGCGCCGTACTTGGCGATGAGCGCAGCGACGCCCAGAAATGAAGCGGCGGAGAGATATTCACCGGAAATCGCCGCGGCATTGAGGTGCGGCGCAACGGTCCGCGAAGCCACCAGGAAATCGGAGGTGGTGCGGGAGCGGCGCAGGCCGAAGGCCCCCACCGCGACCGTCGCGACTGCGGCGGCGATCAGAGCGCCGATGGTCAGCGCGGAGTTCACCGCGGTGGACCCTCGTCGACGGCCGTGGCGGCGCTCTCCTCGACGACCCCCTCGACGACGCCGATGAAATCCCGCTCGGCCTCGTCGGCCAGCCGCACGAACAGCCAACCCGAGCCGTACAGCACCGGGTAGGCGAGCAATCCCAGAATCAACCAGTTGAGCCGGATCCCGAGCACCGTGACCGCGCTCAGGACCGGAAAGATGCTGTTGGCCAACGCCATTGCGGCCAGACCGCCGCCCACCAGCGCGGCCAGTCGCAGCGCCAGTCCCAATTGCGCCCGCACCAATCCCCGCACCAGGGCGTCGCCGACATCGGTCTGCTGCTGGACCTCCACCCGGGTGTGCACCATGCGGGTGCCGCGGCGGTGGGCCAGTACGACCCGCTGGCGTTGCGGCCGGCCGCTAGTCATTGGCACCGCCCGGCCGGAAGCTGCGCATCGGGTCGCGGATCAGCCGGTCCCGAAGCTCACGGGCCTGGCGTCGGCTGACCGGCAGTTCCACCGCCGGGGACGCGCCGTTGGCGCGCATCCGCACCATGGTGGCGGTGCTCGAGGTCCGCAACCCGGTAACCATCCCGAGGGCCACCAGATAGGACCGGTGCACCCGCTGGAACCCACGCGTCCGCCAGCGATCTTCCAGCACGCTCAACGGGATTCGCACCAGATGGGACCCGGATGAGGTGTGCAGCCGGGCGTAGTCACCCTCGGCCTCCACCCAGCCGACCGTGTCGCAGCGGACAAGTTGGGTCACACCGCCGAGTTCGACCGGGATGACCTCATCGCCCGGGGGGTCCTCCCGTTGGGCGCCGTCGGCGGCCCGGCTTGCCCGCACCCGGCGGACCGCTTCGTCCAGGCGCTCCTCGCGGATCGGCTTGAGCAGGTAGTCCAGCGCCCCGACGTCGAAGGCGGCGACCGCCTTGTCATCGTGGGCGGTGACGAAGACCAGGGCCGGCGGCTCCGCGAAATTGGTCAGCACTCCGGCCAGTTCCAGCCCGGACAGCCCGGGCATGTTGATGTCGAGGAAGACTGCGTCCAGGGGTTGATCGCCCAGGATCCGCAGCGCCGCAGTGGCGTCGGACACCGCTGTCACCTCGCCGATATCCGGGTGGCGGCCAAGCAGATAGCTCAGCTCATCGAGCGCAGGCGGTTCATCGTCGACCGCCAGCACCCGCAGCTGCGCTGTCATAAGCACCTCCGATCCCGGGGTCCCTGCTATGCCTGCACTCCCGACCGGAATTTGGGCACCCGCATGATCACCTTGGTGCCCGCGCCCGGGGCTGTCTCGACCACCAGACCGTAGTCGTTTCCGAAGGCCGCCCGCAGTCGATGATCGACATTGGTCAGCCCGACGTGGGCCGACTGCTCGCCGTCACTCAGGACGTCGCCTGAGCCGGAACGCAGCGCGTCCGGATCCATCCCGACACCGTCGTCCTCAATGGTGATGACACAGTCCGAACCCTCGTCGCGCGCGACGATCTCCACCGACCCGCGTGGGCGTCCGGCCAGTCCGTGCCGGACCGCATTCTCGACCAGTGGCTGCAGGGCCAGGAAGGGCACCACCACGGTGAGAACCTCCGGGGCGATTCGCAGCGTCACCGAAAGACCCGGGCCGAACCGGGCCCGCTCCAGCACCAGGTAACGGTCGATGTTGCGCAGTTCGTCGGCCAGCACGGTGTACGGCCCGGCTGAGCGAAACGAATACCGGGTGAAATCGGCGAACTCCAGGATCAGCTCCCGGGCCCGGGCGGGGTCGGTGCGCACGAACGAGGCGATGGTGTTGAGGGCGTTGTAGATGAAGTGCGGGCTGATCTGGGCGCGCAACGCCAGCACCTCGGCACGGTCCAGCCGCGATCGGGACGCGTCGAGTTCAGCCAACTGCAACTGGTTTGCCGCGTAGCGGGCGACCTCCCCGATCGCGCCCAACATGCCGGGCGCGGGCTCGGTGTGGTTGACCGCCACCAGCGCTCCCAGCACGGTGCCGTCGTCATCGAGCAGCGGCTGGCCCACCACCGCCGGGGTCTGCTCCCGGCGCAGCACCCGGCGCCGGCCCTCGATGGACTCACGGGCGGTGCGCAGGCAGTCGTTCCTGGTGGCCGGATTCCCGAGCGCGTCGCCCGGCGGGTCGGCGGCGAGGAACTCGCCGTCGGGGCCGTACAGCGCCAGCCCGTTGGATCCGGTCAGCGCACGAAGGTGTGGTGCGGCACCGCGGGCGGAGTCGGCGTGCAGGCCTTTGCGCAGCGGGCGGGCGGCCAACGACGCGGTATGCAGCGTGGCGTGCACGGTCCGCTCAGCCGGTGTGCTGACCACTCGCCGGGTCAGCACCGCGATCAGCCCCAGCACCAACGCCACGGTCGCCAGGACGACCGTCAGCGCCACGGCCGTCGCGTCCGTCATCTCACCTCCGGCCCGGGCGGCCATTCGGTGGCCTCGTTGGTTTGCATTGTGTCAGGCCCGGTTCGTAGAATTTGCTGAGAATGACAGGCGCGGGACTGATCGGCGCGCCAACCCGGGGGGGTGTTCGATGTTGGACAAGCTGAGCAAAGTCGGCGGCGCAACGCTCGTCAGCCTGGGTCTGGTTGTCGCCGTCGCCGAACCGACGACCGTGCCGATGCCGTACTCCGCCGAGTTCGGGTTGACCGCCACGGTGCTGGCCATGGGAGGGCTCGGCTACGAGACCGTCGAGCCGG
>JBFYOR010000462.1:0-4077 GCA_041303695.1 Mycobacterium sp.
GATGAGACCGCGGCCGGCCGGACGGCGTCCGGGCTGTCACCCCTTGGCAGACGAGCCCGGCGTGAAACTCATCGGGCTGCGGGTGACGTTGATGCGCGGCCCGTCGGACTCGCTGCCCGCCAAGCTGCCCGGACTGTCCACGGGCAGCGGCGCCGGTGCGGGAGCCGCCGCAGGCGCTGCCGGTTCCGCAGCCGCGGCAACCTCGGGCACCTCAGCCGGTGCGGGTGACTCCTCCCCGGTGGGCGCTTCGTCGGCCGGCGACGGGGCTGACGCCGGCGTCGAGGGCCCTGGCGCGCCGATGGCGGGCGCTGCGCGGCTGGGACTCGGTGCACCGGTGGGCGCGGTCTTGGTGCCCAACGCCGGCCGGGTCGGAATCTCACCGGAGTCGGTGAGCACCAGCGTAACGGCCACCACGAGCGTTGCTGCGGCCCCCGAGATCAGCGCCAGCAGCGGTCCCGGGCTGCGGTACCAGGGCGGGCCGCTGGGCGCCGGCTCGCGGTCGACCCGGGGATCATCCCAGTCCACACCGAAGTCATCGATCGGCCACGCGGCGAGGTCCTCGTCGGCCAGGGCCTCGGGGTCGGTCATGGACCACGATGCTAGTTCGACCCGCGGCGCCGCGCCTGCCGGCCCATCGGGTCGCCCGGTGTCAGCGGACGCCGTTGGTGCGGTCGGGGCCGCACCGCCGGCGGCGGATGAACACCAGGCCGACGAACATCCACGCTGAGGTCCAGGGGCCCGGGACGACGGAGTATCCGAGGTCCTGCAGGATCGCGATCTCGACCGGGCTGATGACCCTGATACCCGGGCCCGTGCTGACGCGGGCGTTCATCAGCTTCCGGTTCGCGCCGGCGAACGTGGAATCGTTCAGATGGGACAGGGAGCTGCCGGCGTCCCAGCTGCTGGGTGTGTACAGCGGGACCAGGCCGCCGTACGCGGCGACGGCATTCGATCCGCCGAAGTACAGACCGCCGTTACCGCCGGTGAGATTGGGGTTGTAGGCGGTGTTCCAGGTATAGCCGCCGCCGATCACCGCCGTTCCGTTGGACGTCACCAGGAAACTGTCGAAGACCGTCCAGCTCCGACCGGTGTTCGACCCGGCCTGGTCCACGTAGGTCAGAAAGCCCAGGGTGTGAATCAGTTCGTGCATCGCGATGGACTGGAAGTCGTACTGGTTGCCCGCCACGGTGTCGCCGAAGGCCCATCCCGGCCCGAAGTTCCAGCTGATCGTTCCGTCGGCGGCCGAACCGTTCGCGTCGGTGCCCGCCAGGATCTTGTTCTGCGCCACCGTCTGCAGGAAACCGGGGTCGGCGCTGATCAGGTCACTGCCAGCGGAGGCCAGTGTCGAGGAGAACGGTGAGAACTCACCGGTGACGCTGTAGGTGAGGATGACCGGCGAGGTGACCACCAGGGTGGACGCCAGCGTCGTCGCCACATATTCCAGGCTGCTGCGGGCCGCCGAGGACCAGAACTGCGCACCGTCTCCGTAGATGAATTGGAACTGCACCCGATCTGTGAGCGGACCCTGGCTCACCGCAACATTCCCGGAGGTGCTCGCGGACCGGAACAGATCGAGCAGGTTGATGTGGAACCCGGTATCGGTGGCGGCGGCGATGAAGGAGTCGGTGCCGGTGAATCCCGGGCCGGGGGTGTAGGTGTAGCTGCCGTCCGCATTGACCACGGCGCTGCCGTACAGGGGGCCTTTGGTGATGCTGTAGACCATCGCGTCGCCCTCGGGGTCCACCGCTCCGATGGTTCCGGTGATCGGGCCTTCGGCCTGGCCGGTCAGCTGGACCGGGCTTACGGTCGGGGCCTGGTTGAAGAAGATGCGGCGCACCAGCAGTGCCGCGCCCTCGAAGATCTCCCGGATCGGAGCCAACAACCCCGAGAACAGGTCGGCGATGGTGGCCGCGGCGGTGCCGGGGGCCGTACTCATGGCCGCCATCGCGACAGGTGCGGCCGGCGCAGGCTCGGGTTGGGCCGGTTTGGGGTTGGCCGGTTCCGCCGCGGCGGCGACCGACGGCACCGGGCCGATAGCCGATCCCGCGGTCAACGGCGTCGCGGTCGGGGATAGGCCGGGTACCGGGCTGCTGAACCCGGGTGCCAACGCGGATCGGATCCGACTGCGCGGGCCGGAGGCCGCCGGCGCCGCCGTCGCGACGGGGTCGGCGGCCGCGGTCCGCTCGGGCTGCGGGGCCCGCCGGGGCTGGCGAGCTCGGATCTGCACGGGGATCTGTGAATCGCCGCTGGCGGTCTGGGAATTGTCGGTGGCTGTTTGGTGCGTGGCGGCTGGACGGGGACTGCCGGCGGATTCCGCGGTGGTGAGTCGCGCGGCGGGGCCCCGGGAGATGCGGGTGGCCGCAGGCGGCTTTGCCGGGGCGCTGGATGCTCTCGAGGCCCGTTCAGCGGCGGCCGAGGCGTCGGATTCATCGGCGGCGGCAATGGCCGGGGATGCGGTCAACGACAGCCCTAGCAGGAACGCCGCTGCTCCCGCCCGTGCACCGTGTTTGACCACTGACATCAGAGCACCCCCACCTGCCCGCGGTGTGCGGGGTCGTTGGACCTTAAAACCTATCGGGGTCGCCAACGCACCGTCAACATCACCACGCCGCATGCCGCGGACCCGAAACCCTGCCGTGCCACGGTCCCAGCGCGTAGATTGCGTCGCGTCGAAGAGTCGGGGAGGCCGCCGTGAAGACCGAGAACATCAACCACGCGTTCCTCGACGGTGTCCTCGACGGCAGCCACGAGGATGTCTACTACCACTTCGGGGTGGCGTCCTCGGACCCGATCCTCAACGATCTGCGGGGCGTGCGGGCCGTGATTCTGGCCGGATCGGGCGGCCGGATCAGGGAGTTCGCCCAGCGCTGGAGTGAACTCAACGGTGGCTCTGAGATCCTGGCGTTCCCGAAAGAGGACCGATTCGTCACCCGTTACACCGCCGGCGTGCTGTTCGCCTCGCACGGCATGGGCATGCCGAGCGCGTCGATCGCGTTGCAGGAACTCATGCGCCTGGTGTTCTTCCTCAAGCGCGGTGACCTTGACGCGATGGACGAGATTTTCTGGTGCCGGGTAGGAACCAGCGGCGGGGTGGGACTGCCCGGCGGCACGGTGGTCGTCACCTCAGACGGCCTGATGGCAGATCTGAAGCCCTACCGACTGCTCAACGGCGGCACCGGCGAGTACTGGTTCGACGGGCACTTTCCGGCCGCGAGCTATGACGCGATCATCGCTGCCAACGAACACGCCGACTTCGAGATCGTCGCCGGTAAAACCGTCGCCGGAAACGAGTTCTTCCTCGAGCAGTTCCGGCTCGACGGCGCCATCTGCCTGGAGACCCCGGAGACCAAGATGGGCTGGCTTCGCTGGCTGCACGACAACGGGGTGGCCAATATCGAGATGGAAGGCGCGATGATCGCCGGCTATCTCAACCACTGGGGCTTCTCGAAGTTCGCGATGATCTGCTGCACGCTGCTCAACCGACTCGAGGGTGATCAGGTGACCGCAACCCCGGAGCAGTTGCATAAGTTCAGCGAGGACTCCGGCGTGGCACTGTTCAACTACTTAGCGGTAAGCCTCCTCGGGGCCTGAGCCGACCACCCCTTCCCAAAAGGACCAGCCGTGACCGACCACGCCGAACTGTTCACCCGCGCCAACACCGCCGTCACCGATTCCCTGGGCCCGGCACCCGAGGACGCCGAGATCCCGCAGGTGTTGCGCAGCTCGAAGACCCTTGCCGGGCGGATCGACCACACCCTGCTCAAACCCGACGCCACGCTGGCGGCCATCGAGACGCTGTGCGACGAAGCCCGCGAGCACGGGTTCGCCTCGGTGTGCGTCAACACCCGGTGGGTGCCGACTGCTGTCGAACGGTTGTCCGGTTCCGGTGTCATGGTCTGCACGGTGGTGGGTTTCCCGCTCGGGGCGATGACGCGACTTGCCAAGGCCGAAGAGGACCGCATCACCGTCGCCGAAGGCGCCGACGAGGTCGACATGGTGCTCGACATCGGCGGCCTGCTCTCCGGTGATCTCGCCGCGGTCTATGACGACATCCTCGGCGTCGTCGGGGCGGCCCGG
>JBFYOR010000463.1:0-7715 GCA_041303695.1 Mycobacterium sp.
GACACAAAATCGCGCAATTTAGGACCCTCTGGTGCGAGTTTGTGTCTGCTCGGCGGGACCGGACAGGCCAACTGCGGGTGACTGGGCGCTACAGAACGTCGAGGATGTCGTTCTTCAACGCCTCGGCCTGGGTGCCGAACACCGCCTGCACGTTGCTACCGACCTCGATCACCCCGGCCGCGCCGAGGGCCTTGAGCCGGTCCTTGTCGACCTTGCCGGCGTCGGCGACCTCCATCCGCAGCCGGGTGATGCAGGCATCGACGTTGACCAGGTTCTCCCGACCGCCGAAGGCCGCGATCAGCTGCTCGGCCTTGCTGTCCAGGGCGGCCGGTGCTGTCTTCACGGCTGTGCCGGCCGCACCGGACTCGACCGCAGTGGGGGCGTCGGCGCCCACGCTAAGGTTGGCCCGCTGCTCGGCGTCGAACTCCGCCTCCGGCTCCCGGCCCGGGGTGCGCATATTCCACTTGGTGATGACGAACCGGAACAGCAGGTAGTAGACGACGAAGAACACCAGACCCATGCCGATCAGCAATGGGACGTTCTTCGCCGCCGGGGCGGTGCCGTATAGCAGCAGGTCCATCAACCCGGCCGAAAACGAGAAGCCGAGGTGGATGTCGAGGGAATAGGCGATCGCCAGCGACAACCCGGTGAGGATCGCGTGGATGACGTAGAGCGGGAATGCCACGAACATGAAGGAGAACTCCAGCGGTTCGGTGACACCGGTGAGAAACGCCGTCAGACCGGCCGCGGACAGGATGCCGAACGCCAACTTCTTCTGCCGCGCGTTGGCCACGTGGATCATCGCCAGCGCGGCAGCCGGCAGACCGAACATCAGGATCGGGTAGAAGCCCGCCGTCAGATGCCCGCCAGTGGGATCGCCCGCTGTGAACCGCGGCAGTTCGCCCGTGACGACCGTCCCGTCGGGCTTGGTGTAGCTGCCGTACAGGAACCAGATGTAGGAGTTCAAGATGTGATGCAGCCCAATGGGAATCAGCATCCGGTTGGCGAAGCCGTAGGTGAACGCCCCGAGTGCGCCGGCTCCGCCGATGAACTTGCCCAAGCCGGTCAGTCCGGCATCGAAGAGTGGGTAGAAGTAGCTCATCGCGAACGCGACCAGCAGAACGGTCAACGACACGATGATCGGCACAAATCGCCGCCCGCCGAAGAATCCGAGGTACGGCGGCAACTTGATGGTGTGGTATCGGTCGAACAAGAAGGCGGTGAGGAGGCCGACGATGATGCCGCCCAGCACGCTGTAGTTGATCTGCGCCTGATTCCCGGCCTTGTCCAGGACCCCGTCCAGCACGACCGGCGACATCGACTTGAACACCGCCTCCATCACCAGGTAGCCGACCACCGCCGAGAGTGCGGTGGACCCGTCGGCCTTGCGGGCGAACCCGATGGCCACACCGACGGCGAACAGCAAGCCGAGGTTGTCGAAAAGCGCACCGCCGGCGGCGCTCATCGCCTCGAAGAACGGGCCGATCACCGGGGCCTTGATCCGGCCCAGCAGGTCGTCCTGGCCCAGCCGCAGCAGGATGCCGGCTGCCGGAAGCACCGCGATCGGCAGCATCAGGCTCTTGCCCAACCGCTGCAGCTGGGCGAATCCTGGGATGTTCAATCCTGACTTCGCCTGCGCGGCTGGCGTTTTCGTCGTGTCGCTCATGGGGGGCACAGCCCTTCCTGTATCGCAGTTCAGCGGAAGCTTAGACCACAATCACCCGACGTGAGAGGCGGTTTTGGCGTCGTTCCGGTGGCATAACGGCCTCAGCGGAGCGTCTGAATCCCTATCCTTGTGGGCACATGCCAACGAAGGAGCCCACTTGAGTCTCACACCGGTCCTTGCGCCCGTCGAGGGCCGCGCCGTGGCACTGTCCGACGTCCCCGACCCGGTTTTCGCCCAGGGAATGGTCGGCTACGGGGCCGCCATCGATCCCCCCCGGCGGGTCGTCGAGGCCGTCGCGCCGGTGAGCGGCACGGTACTCAAACTGCTGCCACACGCCTACGTCATCATGACCGCCGACAAGGTCGGCGTCCTCGTACACCTGGGCCTGGACACGGTCGGACTGGGCGGCCAGGGATTCACCGCGCACGTCGCCCAGGGCGACACCGTCGAGGCCGGGCAGCCGGTCATCACCTATGACGTCCCGGCGATCGTCGCCGCCGGCCTGAGCCCGGTGGTTCCGGTGGTGGTGATGGACGAGCGTGAGCCGTCCAATATCTCCGTCTCCGACGCGGTCACCGGCGCAGCCGAAATAGTCTCTGGCGCTGTTCTTTTCAGCGCACATAAGTAGCCGTCGGTGGAAGTCATCATCCTGCGGGATGCCGACGAGATCGGCTCCGTTGCCGCCGACGCCATCGAGTCACTGCTGGCAGCCAAGCCCGATGCGGTCCTGGGCCTGGCGACGGGCTCCTCGCCGTTGACGATCTACGACGAGTTGGCCCAACGCTGTAAGAACGGGCGGGTGTCGTTGCGCCGGGCCAAGGGCTTCACCCTGGACGAGTACGTCGGTCTGCCCGCCGAGCACCCCGAGCGCTACCGCAACGTCATCGACACCGCGTTTGCCTCCCGGGTCGACTTCCCGCCCGGCGCCGTGTCCGGTCCGGACGGCCTGGCCACCGACATCCCAGCCGCCTGCGCGGCCTACGAGGAGGCCATCCGTGCCGCCGGCGGCATCGACCTGCAGATCCTCGGGATCGGCACCGACGGGCACATCGGCTTCAACGAGCCGGGTTCCTCGCTGGCCTCCCGCACCCGGATCAAGACGCTGACCCGCCAGACCCGAATGGACAACGCCCGCTTCTTCGGCGGCCACCTCGACGCCGTTCCGACCCACTGCCTGACCCAGGGCCTGGGCACCATCATGGAATCCCGGCACGTGGTGCTGGTCGCCACCGGCGGCAACAAGGCCGAGGCGGTGCATCACCTCGCCGAGGGCGCGGTCAGCGCCATGTGGCCGGCCAGCATCCTGCAGCACCATCGGCATGCGACGGTGCTGCTCGACGATGCCGCCGCCCGGCGCCTGCAACTCGCCGACTACTACCGGGAGACCTACCGCTCCAAACCGGACTGGCAGGGAATCTAGATGCTGCTGACCGCCGGTGAAGTGCTGAGCGGCACTGAGCTGCTGCGGCCGGGCTGGATCGAGGTGGCCGACGGCGTCATCGCCGCCGTCGGGGCCGGGCCACCGGCGCGACCGGCCGACCACGATCTGGGTGCGGCGACGGTGGTACCGGGCTTCGTCGACACCCATGTGCACGGCGGCGGGGGCGGCAGCTTCTCCGACCCGGACCAGGTGGCCGCAGCCGTCGACCTGCACCAGCGCCACGGCACCACCACCCTGATCGCCTCCCTGGTCACCGAGGCCCCCGATGACCTGCTGCGCCAGGTGACGATGCTGGCCGAACACGTCCGGGCCGGATTGATCGCGGGCATCCACCTGGAAGGACCGTGGCTGGCCGCCGAGCGGTGCGGCGCCCATGACCCGGCGCTGCTGCGCGACCCCGACCCCGCAGAGTTGGACCGTGTCCTGCACGCCGGGGGCGGGACGATCCGGATGGTGACGCTGGCCCCCGAACGAACCGGCGGGCTGGCTGCGGTGCGGCGCGTCGTGGACGCCGGCGCGGTCGCGGCCGTCGGCCACACCGAGGCGACATACCTGCAGACCCGGGCGGCGGTGGACGCGGGGGCGACGGTGGGAACCCACCTGTTCAACGCGATGCGGCCCATCCACCACCGCGAGCCCGGCCCGGTGATCGCATTGCTCGAGGATCCGCGGGTGACGGTCGAGGTGATCGCCGACGGTGTGCACGTCGACGCCGCGCTGTACCGCCACGTCGCCCGCTGCGCCGGCCAGGGCCGGGTGTCGCTGGTGACCGACGCGATGGCGGCAGCGGGGATGGCCGACGGCGCCTACCGGATCGGCCCACTGGCCGTCGAGGTCGCCGATCGGGTGGCGCATCTGGCCGGCACCGACACCATCGCCGGCAGCACCGCGACCTTCGACCGGCTCTTCCGGTTCGCGGTGGCCAACGCGGATATGCCCCGCGCAGAGGCTCTGCTGCAGGCGGTGCGGCAATCGTCGGTCGATCCGGCCCGCGCGCTTGGGCTTCCAAGCCCGGAACTGCGCCCCGGCTCGGCCGCTGACCTGGTGATTCTCGACGAGGACCTGGCCGTGTCGGCGGTACTACGGCGCGGTAGGTGGGTGTCGGGCTCAGTCTCAAGCGCCTAACGATTGGGTTTTGGGTCCGCATCGACCCTCGCGCGCGCGGCGGACCCTGTGGTCTGGTGGGACAAATGAGTACCTCTTCATCGCGTAAGACTGCGTTGCGTAAAACCGGACTCGCCGCGGCCGCCGCGTCGGCGCTGATCGCCGTCGGCGTGCCATTGGCTCTCGCCGTACCCGCCAGTGCACCGCCGTCGGACGGCGAAGGCTACGTCAACTCCACCGCGCGTTGCACCGGTTCCGACACCGCGATCATCTTCGGCAGCACCGAAACCTCGCGGGTGGCGATCTGCAAGACCGCGTCGGGCTCCTACCAATACCGCGGCGTGCGGGTGAGTGACGGCGCCAAGCTGATCGCCACGGCCTCGCAGACCTCGGCCAATTCCTTCGTCGCCAACAACGACGGCGTCAAGTACACCGTGACCCCGACGGCGTTGAGCGTCACCGCGAACGGCGACACCTTCCGCACCGAAACCTGGACCGACTATCACGGCCCGCAGGCGCCCGCGTCCTCGACGTCGACCACCGCCGTTCCGAGCACCTCGAGCAGTGCAACCCCGACGACCTCGGGGACGGCCTCCACGACGACTGCGACCTCGGCAACCCAGACCTCGACGTCCCCGACGACCACGACGGTGCCGCTGCCGGCGCCGATGCCGGCCGAAGTGGGCGGCGGCTCCTCGTCATCGATCGAATGAGCACCCCGACCGTCGGCGCAGCGGTTACAGCCCGAAGGTCTTGGCGATGATGTCGCGCTGGATTTCGCTGGTTCCACCCACCACGGTGCCCACCACGGTGGCCCGCAGTTGCTCTTCCATACCGGCCTCCTGCGTGTAGCCCATCCCGCCCATCATCTGCATACCTTCGAGGGCGGCCAGCTTGGCCAACTCGGTGGCCTTGAGCTTCACCATCGAGGCTTCGCGCGGCATCAGCGCGCCGGGGTTCTCATCGACCCGCTGGGCAACGTCGTGAACCAGCAACCGGGTCACCTCGATCTCAGTGGCCAGATCCGCAAGGCGATGTGACAACGCCTGGAACGACCCGACCGGCTTACCGAACTGGTCGCGTTGCTTGACGTAGTCCAGGGTGTCGTCGAAGGCACGGCGGGCCTGTCCGAGTGCCAGCGCCCCGACGATGACCCTTTCGGTGTTCAGGCCGAGGATGAGCTGCTGCCAGCCGTGTCCCTCCACTCCGACCAGTCGATCCTTCCCGACGACACAGTCGGTGAAGAAGACGTCGTTGACCTCCAGGCCCATCGTGGCGATGGGCCTGATCTCGATCCCCGGCGTGGACGTCGGCACCGAGATCATCGTGATGCCCTGGTGCTTCTGTCCGGTGTCGGCGGTCCGGGCCACCAGCATGATGTGATCGGCGATGTGGGCGTTGGAGATCCAGGTCTTCTGGCCGTTGATCCGGTAGCCCCCGTCGACCGGTTCCGCCTTGCAGCGCAGCGAAGCCACGTCGGATCCTGAGCCCGGTTCGGACATCGCCACCGCCGTCGGGATGCCCGACACGACCGCCCCGAGAATTTCCTTCTTGAGATCTTCGTCGGCGGAACTGAGGTACATGTGCGCGACGATCAGCGTCACTCCGAAGCTGCCCAGCGGAATACGGTTGTAGGCCAGTTCCTCAAGGAACAGGCAGGCGTCGAACAACCCTCCCCCGGATCCGCCGTACTCCTCGGGAATGGACAGGCCCAGGAATCCGAGATCGGCCATCTTGCGGGCGATCTCCAGATTGGTGTGGCTCTTGCCGCCATCGGTCAGCGCCAGTCGCTGCTCGCGAGTTCCGCACTCCCTCGCGGCGAATTCCCGAACGGTGGCGATCAGGCTCTGCTGTTCTTCGGTCAGTCGCAGGCTCACAGGTGCCCTCCCGGGTCAGACGAACCAGCGGCGTTGGATGGCCGGGGCCACCCAGGTGCCGTCGAGGACGGATTGGTCCGGCACGTACATGCGCAGGTAAGCCTCGAACCCGCCGCCGGCCGGAACCTTCAGCCAGTTGGCACCGGGATCGCCCGGATCGCGGGGGGCGAAGATGATGTCGATCGAGCCGTCGGGACGGGTCACCAACTCCTCCGGGCGACTGCTGCTGATCGCGTACCGATCTTGAGGAGACGGCACCAGTTTGCCGTCGCTTCCGTAGACGGTGACCGACCAGAAGGCACCCACCGGCGGCGCCTCGCCGGGGGCGAAATGCAGGATGTAGGAACCGGTTCCGAACCCGGCCAGCGGGAACCGGTTGGCGCCCAGCAGACCGGCCGAATAGACCGCCTCCTCAGGGGTGTTGGCCACTAGTCCCACTTCGGCCACCCCCGCGCGCAGCAGGTAGTCGGTGCCGTAGTCGCCGATCTGCGGCGGCGGGGTGGCCCATCCGCGGCTCCCGAACGCAGTGACGTACTGGTTGACGGTGGTCAGCAGTGGCAGCAGTGCGGCGGTCGCGCGCACCGCAAGGTCCGCGGCGATCGTCGACAGCAGACCGAGGTTGGCGTCGGCGACCCGCATCCCCGGGCCGACGCCGATCCGGGCCATCGCCTCGAGAATGGGAGCGTCGATGAGCGGCGGCGGGTTGAGTTCCATCGCTGCGCTGATCGCGTCGAGATAGCCGATGCCGGGCTTAGGGATCGGGATGACCGGGCTGACGGTGCCACCCGACGGAGTCAGCGAATACTGCTCGATCAACTTGATCGCGTCCTGCTGATCGGCCTCATTCCCGGCCAGTGTGCGTCCGAGCGCGAGCATGCTGCTGTAGGGAACCAGCACGGTCTGCGCACCGGGGATGTCCACCGCAGGGCCGCCCGACCAGGTGATCGCGTACGTTCCAGGCCCGTAACCCGTTGTGCGGGAACCGATATAGCCCGAGACGTTGGTGTAGGGATCAGTCAACTGGAAGCTGAAGTAGCGACCCTCCATATTCGGGATCGACAACACCACCGGCCCGTTGCTGAGATCGAGTTCGGCCAGCGAGTAGAACGTGTCGACGTTGGGCCGCTTCCCGCCGCCGATCGCCCGCCAGATCGGGTCGACGTCGGGGTTGGCGAAGCTCGTCAGGGAATAGAGGGTGTTGACCGTCCCCACCGTCTGCCTGACCCGTTGGTACTCCATCAGGGGGTACCCGTAGATGTAGGCCTGCGCGGCCAGGATGGCAGATTGGATCGGTCCGGGGTCGGCGGCAGCCGCCGCATTGGCCTGCACGGTTCTGCCGGTCGCCGCAGCGGTGACGGACGGGGCGGTGGTCATGGAGGTGGCTCCAGGCGTCACCTCGATGGCGGGGCTCACCGGGGCAGGGACTGCACCGGTACCCGCAGCCGAGCCGCGGGAGACCCCGCGCATCGACGCCCGAGCCGGACGTATCGCGGGTCGCGCATCCTGACTGGACGGTTGTGCGATCGTCACCGGACTCGCGGGACGGCTGGCAGCGGCACGGGGCGCGGTGCGGGCCGGCGAATTCGGGGCACTCTTGGCCGGGCCACGTGAACGCGCCGGCCCGCAC
>JBFYOR010000464.1:0-4887 GCA_041303695.1 Mycobacterium sp.
GGTGTTCAGCCTGGCGTCCTGCAGCGACTGGTTGGTATCGACCACCGTGGTGACCATGTCCCGCAACGACTCCGTCCATTCGGCGGCCCGGATGACATGGTCACCACGGTGTTCGAGACCAACCTGTCGCTGCAGGACGCCCGGCTGAACACCATCATGAAGAAGCTGACCGGCTGGGCGGCCATCATCGCCGTGCCCACCCTGGTCACCGGGTGGTACGGGCAGAACATCCCTTACCCCGGCTACGGCAACGACTGGGGGGTGTGGACCAGCGCGATCGCCTCGGTGCTCGCCTCGGTGGCGTTGTACATCGGGTTCAAACGCCGCGGCTGGATCTGAGTCAGATCCGGATCATCCAGCCGGCCGTCGGGTCCAGCGCGAGGGATAGCACGTCGACCGCCTCGAAGGCACTGAGCGGGATGGTGTTCAACTCGTCCTGGACGGTGAAGTGCGCAGTGCCCGACCAGCCGTTGCTCATCACCAGCAATCCGGCGCCGTCCCGGCCGGCGGCGAATGAGTCGTACACCACCGCGCCGTGCTGCTGCAGCCCGCGCAGCACCACCTGGGTACCCGGCTGATAGCCGGTGAGATCGAAGTCGGCGTTAAGCCGCAGCACCGTGCCCATCGGGACGCCGTCGGGGTTGGTGCCGGTGCCGTCCCCGGCACGCGCGGGCCAGCTGTATCCGGTGCCGCGGTCCTTGGCGATCGACATTCCCAGCATGTGGTCGATCGTGCCGCGCTCCAGGTCGTCGGGACGCAGGATCAGCGGCAGGTACGGCAACCGGGAGGCATTGGCCCAGCCCTGCGCCGGGTACAGGCCGGAGTTCATGTCGATGTGTACGCCGGCCTCGGCGATCCAGGAGGAACCCCACAGCGCCGCGTAGGCGGCGTTGCCCAGCGCATCCTGGAGACCGGCCGCCGGCAGCTCCACACCGTTGGCCACGTTGTAGAGCTCCTGGGAAATGCAGGTGCCCTCCTGAAAAACCAGCAGATGACGGTCCCAGGCCGGAACGTCGGGCATGCCCTCGACCAGCGGCCGGTCGGGGATGGCGTAGGGCCGGGCGTCGATGCTCGGCCCACTGGTGTTGTAACCGCGGTTGAAAATCACCGCCTCGGTGGGGTGGTTCGGGCCGACTACGTTGACCGGCATCCCGCCGGAACTGCCCTGCCAGGGCGTGCGGCCCCAGCTGGTGTGCAGGGTGCCGCCCAGCAGGTTCATCCAGGTGGCGGACTTCTCCAGAATCGGCAGGGCGCTGACGTCGGCGTGGAAGACGGTGTCGGCCGGCATCAGGGTGCACCCGCAGAAGGTGGACAGCTCGGCTGTGGGGGCGGGGCGCCCGACCGGAACGGTGAGCGTCACCGCGGCGATGCCGCCGTATCCGTCGTCGATCGTCACGGTGAAGCCATCCTGCTCGCCGGGGGTCGCGGCGGCGAACACCTCGGGTCGGGGTGTGTAGGTGAATTGACCTGTCGGGGAGACGATTACCGCACCTTTTGCGGTGAGGGCCGTCCCGGTATAGCTGAGCGCATCATTGTTGAGATCGGTGCCGATGACCCTGCCGGTGACCGCGCCGGTGACCGGATCCGGCTCGCCGGCGCTCGCCGTGCCGGTGGGGATGTTGTTGAACGGTGCAACCGTGACCGTGACGGTGGTCGCAGAGGTATGGCCACTGGCGCCGATCAGGCCGAAGGTCAGCAGGTTGATCAGACCGGCCAGGCCGTGGATGTGGAATCCGGCGTCGGCATCGTTGACCACCACGCCGAAGGTGTCGGTGAAACCGGTGTGCACCCCGGGTGCCGCAGGGTTCGCGGTGTAGGTGAACTGCGCGCCGCTGACCACCGCGGTGCCGTGAACGGGCCGGCGCCCGACGGCGACGCCGACCGGGATGCTGTCCGGGTCGTTCACGTCGATGGTGCCGCTGACCACGGCGCCGGCCTGCCCGGTCTGGGTGGCGCTGACGGCGGGGGTGCGGTTGTTGAGCACTGCGCTGACGGGGTCGACGGGCGTCGCCGCCTTCGCCGCGACGGACATCGTAGCGGGGCCGGCGGTGGCGGTAAGGGGCGCGGCGGCACGCGCCCTGGAGCTCAGCCGCGACGTCCGGGTCATCCGATTCGGCTGAACGCCAACGGATTCTGCTGTTCCGGCGGCGGCCGGCGACACACCGCTGCGCGATGCGGCTGCGACGCGGCCGGGCGGATGTGCTCGTGCGTCGCGACGGGCCGCCGTGTCGCGGGGAGCGGATCTCCGCGTCTCTGCGGCACCGTCCTGCCCGGAAACCCCGTCCGCGGCGGGGGTCTCGGCGCCGGCCAGTCCGGTCCCGGCCGCCGCGATCGCCGCACCGATACCGAGTGTGACCGCCAATGCGCCGACCCTGCCCGCACGCGCCGCTGCCACCATCTCAACACTTCCCTTGACTAGGGCAAAGATAACGTGCGCAGGCGGCTACGTCACGGTCCCCGAGTCGGGCAACGGCGACCTCTCGGCGTTACTCGGCGGCGGGAGCGTCGTCACCGGTGGTGCCGGTGAACGCCTCCTTGGCCTTATCTACCGCGTGGGTGGCGATGTCGGTGGCGTCCTCGACGATGGCGCTGACGCCGCCGGCGATGTCACCCTTGATGATCTGACCGGCGTCCTCAACGATGTCGCCGGCCTTCTCCACGGCGTGGGTGGCGATGTCCTTGGCCGCGTTCATTGCGTTCTTGGGGTCGAAGCCCATCTGAACCTCCTCATTTATCCCGGATCTCGTCTTCGACAGTAGACCCGGCTGCTCAGTGCGATGCCGGGTAGGCGTGAACCAGTGCGGTGGACAGTTTGGGCACCGCGTGGGTGAGAGCGTGTTCGGCGTCGTGCGCTATCCGATGCGCATCGACGAGGGTGACGGATGGGTCGATGTCGAGTTCGGCCTCGGCGTGCAGTCGGTGACCGATCCACCGCATCTTCACCGAACGGACCGCGGTGACGCCGGGTTCTGCGGCCAGTGTTGATTCGGCGGAGTCCACCAAGGCCGGGTCGACGCCGTCCAGCAGCCGGCGGAATACGTCGCGGGCAGCGGTTCGCAGCACGGCCAGGATCGCCACGGTGATGACCAGGCCGATGAGCGGGTCGGCCAGCGGAAAGCCTGCCGCAACCCCGCCGGCGCCCAGCAGCACGGCCAGCGAGGTGAATCCGTCTGTGCGGGCGTGCAATCCGTCGGCCACCAGGGCGGCGGAACCGATACGGCGGCCAACCCGGATGCGGTATAGGGCGACGAGCTCATTGCCGATGAATCCGATGAGTCCGGCGGCGGCGACCCAGCCGACATGGTTGATCGGGACGGGGTTGGCTAACCGCCGGATCGACTCCACCCCGGCGACGACCGCGGACAGGGCGATCATCGCGACGACGAAAAGCCCGGCGACGTCCTCAGCCCGGCCGAAGCCGTAGGTGTAGCGGCGCGTGGCTGATCTGGTCCCCAACGAGACAGCGACCCAGAGCGGAAGCGCGGTCAGCGCGTCGGCAACGTTGTGAATGGTGTCAGCGAGCAGCGCGACCGAGCCGGATATCGCAACGATCGCCATCTGCGCGACCGCTGTTGCGAGCAACGCCACCAGACTCAGCTTCACCGCCCGGATGCCGGCTGCACTGGACTCCAGCGCCCCGTCGATACTGTCGGCGGCGTCGTGGCTGTGCGGCATGAACAACTCGCGCACCACGGTGCCGAGACTACTGAGCCGCCCGGTTCGGACGTGGTCGTCGTGGCCGTGCGCATGGTGGTCGTGGTGGTCGTGCTGATGCGTCATACCCGTCGCCCCCCGATTTGAGGGCCATCGGTGGCCGCGGTATCTGCGTGCAGGATCCTGAGGTCGTCAGCGTGGCGATGATGCCCCGGCACCCCGGGTCCGGCATGTTCGGCATTGAAGACAGCGTCGGTGACGAGTTGGCGCACGTGGTCGTTATCCAGGCTGTAGTAGATGGTGGTGCCTTCGCGGCGGGTGCGGACCAGTCGCGCCATCCGTAGCTTCGCCAGGTGCTGTGACACGCCGGGGGCGGGCTTGCCGACGTGGTCGGCCAGGTCGCCCACGGACATCTCCCGGCGTACCAGGGCCCACAGAATCTGGACGCGCGTGGCGTCGGCGAGCATGCGGAAGACCTCGACGACCAGGTCCACCTGGTCGTCGGGAAGCCTCCGGCCGCATGATCCCGTATCTGCATTCATACGCAGATAGTATCGGAGGACAGCTCAGGTTCGGACGAGTCTTTCGGCGGATGTGTGCGCGTGCTGTGCGTCGCCGTTGGCTATCGCGGCGGCGAGGTCCGCCGTCGCGCGCCGTCGGGCCCGGACGCCCCGGCGCGAGACCCTCGATGTCGCCGCCGGATCGTCAGGCACTAGCGCGTACGCCAGGTAAGGCAGATAGACCTGGGCCTCCAGTCTGCGGCCGATTCTGATCAGCCACAGCAACAACCCCAGAAATCCGAATTGCCCGAGCACATAGAACAATCCGAACCGGTGTGAGTTCCACAGCAGGTGCCCGGCGACGGCGAGGATGATCAGTGCTACCGCCACCGCCCAGCGATGCGCCGCGGAGCGGTCCCGGGCGGTCAGCAGGTAGCCGATGCCGAACCCGGCGATACCGGTGAGCACGATGTGCCCGGTCCAACTGTTGCGCACGACTTCGTGAATCACATCGGCGGCCAATGAGCCCAAGTTGTCGCGTTGCCCCGCGGGATAGAACTCGATCGCGTTGTTGACCGCGCGGGTGTGGCTCTCGACCATTTCGAAGCCGAGTCCGACGAAGGAACCCGCCACGAGTCCGTCCAGGGCACTGCGGGGTTGAGTCCCGGCCAGCAGCAGGACAATCAGGATGCCGATGTTCTTGGCGGGTTCCTCGGTCAGGGGCGCGAACAAC
>JBFYOR010000465.1:0-9539 GCA_041303695.1 Mycobacterium sp.
GCACCGGATCAGACAGGAATTGCTGGCCGGCGTCGGCGGGGTGCGGGCGATCCGGGCCTTCACCGCCCTGGAGGGCCACCCCGTGCCGGATGTGTTCCACATGAACGAGGGCCATGCCGGCTTCCTCGGGCTCGAGCGCATCCGTGAGTTCATGGACGCCGACGGCCTCGATTTCGACACCGCATTGGCGGTCGTGCGGGCCAGCACGCTGTTCACCACCCACACCCCGGTTCCGGCCGGGATCGACCGGTTCCCGGTGGAGTTGGTGCAGCGGTATTTCGGCGACTACAACGGCGCCTCCATGCTGCCCGGCGTGCCGGTGGGCCGGGTGCTCGGTTTCGGTGCGGAGTCCGACGACGCCGCGAAGTTCAACATGGCCCACATGGGGTTGCGGCTGGCGCAGCGGTCCAACGGGGTGTCGCAGCTGCACGGTGAAGTGAGCCGGGCGATGTTCGAGGAACTCTGGCCGGGATTCGACTCAGCCGAGGTGCCCATCGGGTCGATCACCAACGGCGTGCACGGCCCTTCCTGGTTCGCCCCCGAGTGGGCCCAACTGGGTCGTGAAATCACCGGCTCGGAGGAGGCGCTGCGCGAACCGTCGAAGTGGCAGGGGCTGAGGCACGTCGATGCCGGCCATCTCTGGTGGATCCGTTGTCAACTGCGGGCCAAGCTGGTCGAGGACGTGCGCCGACGACTACGCGAGTCCTGGCTGGAGCGCGGCGCGATCGAGGCCGAATTGGGCTGGATTTCCAAGGCTTTCGATCCCGGCGTGCTGACCGTCGGCTTCGCCCGCCGGGTTCCCACCTACAAGCGGCTGACCTTGATGCTGCGCGATCCGGCCCGGCTGGAGGAGTTGCTGCTCGACGAGAGCAAGCCGGTCCAGCTCATCGTGGCGGGCAAATCGCATCCCGCCGACGACGCCGGCAAGGCGTTGATTCAACAGATCGTCCGGTTCGCCGACCGACCGGAGGTCCGGCACCGAATCGCGTTTCTGCCCGACTACGACATCTCGATGGCGCGACTGTTGTACTGGGGTTGCGACGTGTGGCTCAACAATCCGCTGCGGCCACTGGAGGCCTGCGGAACCTCCGGTATGAAGAGCGCACTGAACGGCGGACTCAACCTCTCCATCCGGGACGGCTGGTGGGACGAGTGGTTCGACGGCGAGAACGGGTGGGAGATCCCGACCGCCGAGGTCACCAGCGAGGAACGCCGCGACGATCTCGAGGCCGGCGCCCTCTACGACCTGCTGGAGAACACGGTGGCGCCGAAGTTCTACGACCGCGACGACACCGACGTACCCGGCCGCTGGGTGGAGATGGTTCGTCACACCGTGCAGTCACTGGGCCCCAAGGTGCTGGCGTCGCGAATGGTCCGGGACTACACCGAGCAGTACTACGCGCCGGCCGCGGCGGCGCTGCGCCGGACCGTCGAGCCCGTCGACGGGCAGCCCTTCGGCCGTGCCCGCGAACTCGCGGACTTCCGGCAGCGGGTCAGTGCGGCCTGGCCGCACGTGACGATCACCGATGTGGACAGCACCGGTCTGCCCGACATCCCTCTGCTGGGCTCGGAGCTGACCCTGACCGCCACCGTGTCACTCGGTGGGCTGCGTCCCGAGGAGGTGGTGGTGCAGGCGGTGCTGGGCCGGGTGGAGCCCGGCGACACCTTGCGCAACCCGGACTACATCGGTATGACCCACACCGGCTCCGGGGAGGGCGGGACGGAGATCTTCTCCACCACGACCCCGCTGCCGCAGGCCGGGTCGATCGGCTACACGGTGCGGGTGCTGCCGCACCACCCGTTGCTGGCCGGCGATGCCGAATGGGGCCTGGTGAAGTTGGCCGGAGACGGGTAGCCGGGGGACTCTGTCAACGCTGCCGGTGTGCACCTGTAGTTTGCCTGTGGAAGTGTGCGGAGGTGGCGATAGTGCCCGGGACGAAGCATGGTGCAGTGCTCGTAGCGCTGGTGTGTGCGCTGATGACCGCTGCCCCGGTGGCGGCCGAACCGGACCCGGCCGCCCCCGACGTCACCGCCCCTGTCCCGGCGGCTGAGCCGACCTTCATCCCGGTCGCCGCCACGGAGTCCGTCCCCGGGGCCGTCCCGCCGGTCGACGACGGCAGCGTCGCCTCGAGCCCGCCGCAGACGACGACCTCACCGGACGACTGGACGCTGACGATCTCGTCGAAGGACGAGACACAGAAGGCGGTGGCGCCGTTGACGACCGCGATCTCGACCCGCGAGTACGCCGTCGGGGGAGTTTTCAACGGATCGCTGGAGGGCCCCGGCGGCGATGTTCCCGAGGGCATCTTCGAGGTCGGCTATCAGATCGGTTGCGGGATCGACATGACGACCTCCAACGGTGTGTCACTCACCGGCACCGCCGGGGTAAGCCCGTCGATCCAGTTCCTCGGGATCGACGCCTCCTCGGTCCCCGTCGACGCCATCATCCCGGGGATCGGCGCCAATTTCGCCGGCGGCATCACCGTGGGTCTCAAGCCCGGCCTCATCAACATCGTCCCGGTGACCAAGAAGCAGTACAAGGGCGCGGCGCCGTGGGTGTCGATCAGCAACTACCGGATCAAGATCGACGGGTGCGTGGGGGAGTCGTTCATCCGGTCCTTCGCGACACTGACCAAGGAAACCGACGAGGGCGACGCGATTCTGTCCTGGTACGGCGTCACCAAAGCGGTGTAGCGGCCCCCGGGAATTGCTACGGGTAAGTGCTACGGGAAGCGTTTGAAACAGCGTTCTGCATCCCCGAGGACGCCGACCCGGAACGCGTCGATGCGGGAGAAGCCGGCCGGAACCGGCTCACCGTTGACATCGCCGGCCACCAGACCATTGGTCAGCAGACCCGAGACCGCCTCATCGATGTCGCCGGCGGTCAGAGCGACGGTGTTGCCGTCGGGGGTGGTGATGTCCTTGGAGAGCATGGTGGTCGCCACCCCGGTCAGGCAGGCGGTTCGCAGTCCGGCCTCGGCGGTGTCCAGCTCCAGCCCGCCGCGCTCGTGCTCCAGCGCCATCATGTAGCGGGATACCAGCACCGAGTAGGCGGTGTTGTCGCCCTGCAGCGCCGGGCCGTCGTAGCCCTCGGTGGGGGTACCCATCGCCTGCAGTCCCGGCAGGTCGACGGTGATGGTGTTGCTCGCCGGGCAGTATGACGCTGGCGGACTGGGCCGGGCATCCGGGCAGGACGACGCCGCACCGGCGTCGAAGCTCACCGCCGGCGGATTTCCCGACGGGAACAGGATCGCCATCGCGTCGAGGAGCGAGGCGACCGAGGCCTCGGTCACCGGCAGCTCCCCGGACTGGTCGGCCGGCAGTTCGACCGGCAGTTCGCCGCGACGCTGCTTGATCTCCTTGATGTTGATGGCGGCGCAGGCCGCGGCACCGTCGGTGAACCCGAACTGGAATGCCGAGATCCGCTCGAATGCCGAGCCGTGCTCGTCGCCCATGCCGTAGTAGTCCTGGTCGAGCAGCGGGTCGCGGAACGAGATCATCGCCGCCAGAAGGTTATTGAGTCCCTCGCCGGTGCTGAGGGTGAACCGCGGCGACTTACCTTCGGCCACCCAGCGCAGGTACACCCCGGACAGGCAGTCCGCCTGCTGCTCGGCCACCAGCGTGGGCACGCCCGGCGGGTTCAGCGGTACCTGCTCCTGGATGGCGTGGCCGTACTCGTGGGCGAGCACCATGGTGATCGCCATATCGCCGTAGGCGTCCCGCAGCGAGGGCATCAGCACGGCGCGGTCCCAACCGATGGTGCTGTCCTGCTGGCAGTAACCGGCGTTGACCAGTCCCTCGGTGGTCTCACCGCAGAAGGTGCCGTCATAGGCCCCGGAGTCCCAGGAGATCAGTTCCTTGATCGGGGTGAACTCGCCGTCGAAGGCGTCCGGGTAGGCGAACTTCCAGAACTCCTCCAGATCGCTGACCGACTCACCGGCCAGCCTGTCGATCTCCCCGCCGTCGGTGCCGGTCACCACACGTGACTCGGCCTTGGCGTCCGGGCGCAGGCCGGTCGGTCCGTCGACGGCCTCCAGGCCGCCGACCTTGAACGGATCGGAGAACACCGAGACGGCCGTGCCGGGAATCTGCGCTCCGCAACCGGCGACCAGTACGACGGCACCGAGCCCGGCGAACAGCTGAGTCAGGGGCCGGCGCATACCACCACCATAGTTCGCCGACGTTCACTCGGCGGCGGGCGCATGTAGCCGCCGCAGCGCCTCCCTGACCAGGCCGGGGTCGGTGGTCGACCAGAACGGCGGCAGCGATGCGCGCAGGTATGCGCCGTATCGGGCGGTTGCCATCCGGGAATCGAGGATGGCCACCACGCCGCGGTCGTCGGTGCGACGCAGCAACCGCCCGGCGCCCTGGGCCAGTAACAGCGCGGCATGGCTGGCGGCCACCGCCATGAACCCGTTGCCGCCGCGGGCCGCCACGGCGCGCTGCCGCGCCGTCAGCAGGGGGTCGTCCGGCCGGGGGAACGGGATGCGGTCGATGATCACCAGCGACAGCGAGGGGCCGGGGACGTCGACGCCCTGCCAGAGCGACAACGTGCCGAACAGCGAGGTGTGCGGGTCGGCGGCGAACTGCTCGACCAGCGCGGCGGTGCCGTCGTCGCCCTGGCAGAGCACCGGGGTGTCCAGCCGACCGCGCATCTGTTCGGCAGCCGCCCGGGCGGCCCGCATCGAGGAGAACAGGCCCAGGGTGCGTCCCCCGCAGGCTTCGATCAGTTCGGCGATCTCGTCGAGTTGTTCGGCGGCTCCGGCCCCGTCCCGGCCGGGCGGCGGCAGATGTGCGGCGACGTAGAGGATTCCGGACCTGGCGTGGTCGAACGGGGAGCCGACGTCCAGTCCACGCCAGGCCGGCCCGCCGGAGAGCCCCCAGTCGTCGGCCATCGCGTCGAACGACCCGCCCACGGTCAGTGTCGCCGAGGTCAGGACCGCGGTGGCGGTGCCGAACACCTGCTTGGCCAGCAGGGCCGCCACCGACAGCGGGGCCACCCGGAGTACAGGCCGCGCAGCTGAGCCCGATGTCGCCGGCCGAGCGGCTCCGGCAGCCCCGCGTTGGTCCTCGTGGTCGAGCCAGACCACGTCGGTCCGGTCCGGGATCGCCGGGCCGAAGGAGTCCAGCACCCGGGCGGCGGTATCGGTGATATCGGTCAGCGCGGCGATCGCCTCGGTGCGGGCGGCGGCGGCCTTCGGATCCCCGGGTGCCGGATTGATGGCAGATCGGGCGGCGCCGGCCGCGTCGCGCAGCGCGGTCAGGTAGGTCCGGAGTTCGTCGTCGAGGAAATCGATGCGCCCGGGCTGCGCGTCGTGGATCGCCGAGGCGAAGGTGGTGATCGCGGCCTCCAGCCGCTGGGTCAGCTCCGGGCCGACCAGTCGGGCGGTCCGGCGCACCGTCACACCCAGCGGGGCGGGAGTGAGCTCGCCGGTGGCCACTGCGGTCACCCGGTCGGTGAGTTCGTGCGCCTCGTCAACGACCAGGAAGTCGTGGTCGGGCAGCACGTCGGCATCGGCGATCGCGTCGATGGCCAGCAGCGCGTGATTGGTCACCACGATGTCGGCCCGGCCGGCCTCGCCGCGGGCCTTCTCGGAGAAGCAGTCGGTGGTGTACGGGCAGCGCGCCGGACCCAGACATTCCCGGGCCGAAACGCTGACCTGAGACCAGGATCGCTCCGGTACACCGGGGCGCAGTTCGTCGCGGTCTCCGGTCTCGGTCTCCGAGGCCCACTCGGTGAGCCGTTGCACGTCGCGACCCAGCGCGCTGGTGGGGGTGAAGAGTTCCTCCTGCCCGGTATCCTCGCCGGCGTCGGGTCCGTTGTGAATCTTGTTCAGGCACAGGTAGTTTCGCCTGCCCTTGAGCAGGGCGAAGGTGGGCCGTCGAGGTAGTGCGCCGGCCAGTGCGTCGACGACGCGGGGCAGGTCGCGGTCGACGAGTTGGCGTTGCAGCGCGATGGTCGCCGTCGACACCACCACCGGCGAACCGTCGATGACCGCCCTGGCGATGGCCGGCACGAGATAGGCCAGTGACTTGCCGGTGCCGGTGCCGGCCTGTACAGCCAGGTGCTCGCCGGTGGCGAAGGCCTGTGCCACCGCCTCGGCCATCTGCACCTGACCGGGCCGCTGCGCACCGCCGAGTGCGCTGACCGCGCGGGCCAGCAGCTCGGCCGCTGCGGGCGGGTCGCTCACCGTGCCGTCACCTGCCGGGTGGGGATGGCGGGCTCGCCGTGCGACAGCGCCAGGCCTTCCCACGGCAGGCTGCGCAGGCCGGCCGCGACGAGGTCGCGGGCGGTGTTCAGGTCCGGCCGGGCCAGCAGTTCGCCGGCCCGCACCAGTGGCACCGTCAGCGCACGGGCGCTCTCGCCGGTGTCCGGGGCCGCCCCGACCGGATGGACCACTTCCTCGACAACCGTGCCCGATGACCGGGACAGGCGCAGGGCGGCCTTGCGACCGCCGTGGGACTCCTTGCGGCTACTGCGTTTCTGCACCGCCAGCCCGTCGACCTCCACCAGTTTGTAGACCATCGAGGCGGTGGGGGCGCCCGATCCGGTGACCACCGAGGTGCCGACGCCGTAGCTGTCGACGGGCTCGGCGCGCAGCGACGCGATGGCGTACTCGTCCAGATCGCCGGACACCACGATCCGGGTGTCGATCGCGCCGAGTTCGTCGAGTTGCTCGCGGACTTGGCGGGCCAGTACGCCCAGGTCGCCGGAGTCGATGCGCACCGCACCCAACCCGGTGCCGGCCGCGGCGATCGCGTTGGCCACCCCGCTGTGCACGTCGTAGGTGTCGACCAGCAGAGTCGTGCTCAGTCCGAGTGCGGCGACCTGCGCACGGAACGCCGCTTGCTCCCACGCGTCGGTGTCGGATCCCGGCACGGTGTGCAGCATGGTGAACGCGTGCGCCGAGGTGCCCAGCGCCGGGATCCCGTAACGCCGGCTGGCCTCCAGGTTGGAGGTGCCGCTGAATCCGGCCAGATAGGCGGCGCGGGCGGCGGCGACAGCGGCCTGTTCGTGGGTGCGCCGCGATCCCATCTCGATCAGTGGCCGACCCGCTGCGGCGCTGACCATCCGGGCGGCCGCGGAGGCCACCGCGGTGTCATGGTTGAGGATCGACAGGGCGAGGGTTTCGAGCACCACGCACTCGGCGAAGGTCCCGGTGACCGACAGCACCGGAGAACCCGGGAAGTACAGCTCGCCCTCGGCGTAACCGTCGATATCGCCGCGGAATCGGAAGCCGGCCAGGTAGTCCAGCGTTGCCGGGTCGAGGAAGCCGCCAACCGATGCCAGGGCATCCTCGTCGAAGCGGAAGTCGGCCAGTGCTGCCAGGAAACGCCCGGTTCCGGCGAGGACCCCGTAGCGGCGGCCGTCCGGCAGCCGCCGGGCGAACACCTCGAAGGTGGTCCGACGGCTCGCGGTGTGGTCCCGCAACGCCGCCGAGAGCATGGTCAGCTCGTATTTGTCGGTCAGCAACGCCGGCCCGCACACCCCAGTCACAGGCCAACCGTAACGGCTTGGCGCAGCCGGGAGATGTCGTGGCGCCGGCTCGCTATTCTGGTGGCTATGGGCGCGCCATCAGCACCGACCCGGCCCGGAACCGGGGGGCTTCGCGAGACCGACATCCTCGAAGCCATTGATGCACCGTGGGTGACCATCGTCTGGGACGATCCGGTCAATCTGATGAACTACGTGACGTATGTATTCCAGAAGCTGTTCGGCTACAGCGAACCGCACGCGACCAAGCTCATGATGCAGGTTCATCAGGATGGCAAGGCGGTGGTGTCGGCCGGCAGCCGGGAGGCCATGGAGGTCGACGTCACCAAGCTGCACGCCGCCGGCCTGTGGGCCACCATGGCGCAGGACCGCTGAGCCGGGCGTGCGCAAATGGAGGCGGGTCGATACCGCCGACGGTCCGCGATTCGTCTCGGCGCTCGAACCCCACGAGGCGGCGTTGCTGAAGAACATGGCGACCTCGGTGCAGGAGATGCTCGACGACCGGCAGTCGGCGGCGCCATCGGACCCGCTCGAACAGATCACCGGTATCCGCACCGGTAACTCCGCGCCGCCGCAGGATGCGACGGTCGGGCGGCTGCTGCCGGACTTCGTCCGGGATCAGCCCGGCCGGGCCGACGATCCCGCCGCGTCCAACGATGCCCTGCGCAGCCTGCATGAGCCGCAGATCATCGACGCCAAAATCGCTGCGGCACAACGACTTGTCGACACCCTGCCGGATGGCGGCGGCCGGCTGGAACTGACTGAGGACGACGCCGAGGTCTGGATCGCGGCGGTCAACGACATCCGGCTGGCACTGGGGACGATTCTGCAGATCGGTCCGGACATGCCGGACCGATTGCCGCCCGGCCATCCGATGGCCGCCCACCTCGAGGTGTACCACTGGCTGACGGTGCTGCAGGAGTACCTGGTGCTGGGATTGATGGGCAAACCCATCCGGTGAGCGGCTCGATCACCGGCTCGATCATCGGCTCGATCACCGATGTGGCCGGCGTGCTCGTCGGCCACCATCACCGCTGCGATGACGACGCCACGGTGGGGGACGCCACGTCGCCGGGAACGGGCTGGGCCTGCGGCACAACCGTCGTCGTCGCGCCGCCGGGCACCGTCGGCGCGGTGGACGTCCGCGGTGGGGCGCCCGGTACCCGGGAGACCGACCTGCTCGATCCGTCCAACAGCGTCCGCCACGTCGACGCCGTCGTGCTCAGCGGCGGCAGCGCGTTCGGCCTGGCCGCCGCCGACGGTGTCATGACCTGGCTGGAGCAGCAGGGCCGCGGCGTGCAGATGACCGGCGGAACCGTGCCGATCGTGCCCGCCGCGGTGATCTTCGACCTGCCGGTCGGGGCATGGTCGGCCCGGCCGACCGCCGAGTTCGGCTATGCGGCCGCCGAGGTCGCCGGTCCCGACGTGGCCCTCGGCTGCGTGGGCGCCGGAGTGGGTGCGCGCGCCGGCGTGCTCAAGGGCGGGGTGGGTACCGCCTCGACCGTGCTGGACTCCCGTGTGACGGTCGGGGCGATCGTGGTGGTGAACTCCGCGGGCGAGGTTCTGGACCCCGCGACCGGGTGGCCGTGGATGACCGAACTGGCGGCGGAGTTCGGGCTACGCGCGCCCTCGGCCGATCAGCTCGCGGCGTACGCGGCCCGGCACCGCGACACCAGCCCGCTGAACACCACCATCGCGGTGATCGCCACCGACGCCGTGCTGACCAAGGCGGGCTGCCGGCGCGTCGCCGTGGCCGCCCAGGACGGCCTGGCCCGGGCGATCCGGCCGGCCCACACCCCGTTGGACGGCGACACCGTGTTCGTCCTGGCGACCGGTGCGGTGGCGGTGGAACCCGACCCGGACACCCCGGCGGCGATGCTTCCGGACACCGCACTGGTGACCGCGGTCAGCACGGCGGCCGCCGATTGCCTGGCCCGCGCGGTGCTGGCCGGGGTGCTGGCGGCCGAGCCGGTGGCCGGGATACCCACCTACCGCGGGATGTTCGACACCGCCTAGCCACCCAGCCGCGAGCGTGCGCGTCGGT
>JBFYOR010000466.1:0-11006 GCA_041303695.1 Mycobacterium sp.
CAGACCGCCCGCGCCAGGGCGGCGCCCGCGTAGTTCATCTCGTAGGCCAACTCGTGCATGTCGTAGTCGGCGAGCGACACCGAGTTGGAGTTGAACGTGTTCGTCTCCAGGATGTCCGCACCCGCCTCGAGATACTCGCGATGGATACCTTCGATGATCTGCGGCTGGGTCAGGGTGAGCAGGTCGTTGTTGCCCTGCAGGGCCGTCGGCCACTCGATGAACCGCTCGCCGCGATAACCGGCCTCGTCCGGACGGTCCCGCTGGATTGCCGTGCCCATCGCGCCGTCGATCACCATGATCCGCCGGCGCAGAGTGGCAGTCAGCTCATCGGTGCAGTCGGGGCGGATATCTGCCTCAAGGTGGTCAGTCTCCGGGGCACTCATCTGGATCCTTCCTCAGCGGAAGGCGTCCTTAACTCCGCCGAGCGTGGCGGATACCCGGGATTCCCTGGGACCCCGACTAGCCGTTGCAACGCCTCTCGACGGAAAAAGTCTACCCGGCACCCACCGTCGATGTCTGCCCTGCCACGGTGACCCGGTTGCCATCAAGGGCGCGATGGATCGCCCCTCGATGGCGGCGTGCCGCTGCTATCCGGCTCATCGCGGCGGAGCAGGGCTTAGGCTGAGGTGGTGACGTCGTGGAACTGGGCCGATGGCACCGTCGCCGGTGGCAGCGGCGCGGCGGGCCCCGACCTGCCAGATCTCCACAACACCATCATCGTCGCGGCTTTCGAGGGCTGGAACGATGCCGGCGATGCCGCCAGCGACGCCCTGGAACACCTCGACGCGATCTGGGAAGCTCACCCGATCATCGAGATCGACGACGAGGCGTACTACGACTATCAGGTGAACCGGCCGGTGATCCGGCAGGTCGACGGCGTCACCCGGGAACTGGTCTGGCCGTCGATGCAGATCTCGCACTGCCGACCGCCCGGATCGGATCGCGATATCGTGCTGATGCACGGGGTGGAACCCAACATGCGGTGGCGCAGTTTCTGTGCCCAACTGCTCGCGATCGCCGAGAAACTCAATGTGGACACGGTCGTGATCCTCGGTGCACTGCTGGCCGACACCCCACACACCCGACCCGTCCCGGTGTCCGGCGCGGCCTACTCCCCCGAGTCGGCCAAGTTCTTCGGTCTGCAGGAATCCCGCTACGAAGGGCCGACCGGTATCGCCGGGGTGTTTCAGGACGCCTGCGTAGCCGCCGGCATCCCGGCCGTGACGTTCTGGGCGGCGGTCCCGCATTACGTGTCCCAGCCGCCCAACCCCAAAGCCACCGTGGCGTTGCTGCGTCGCGTCGAGGATGTCCTCGATATCGAGGTCCCGTTGGCGGACCTTCCGGTGCAGGCCGAGGAATGGGAACAGGCGGTCACGGAGATGACCGCCGACGATGAGGAGATCGCCGATTACGTCGCCAGTCTGGAGGCCCGCGGCGACGCCGACATCGACGTCAACGAGGCGCTGTCAAAGGTGGACGGCGACACACTGGCCGCAGAGTTCGAGCGTTACCTGCGTCGCCGGGGACGCTAGCCCGCACGTCCCGCCGACCGGTTGGTCGGTCTGCGCTACCGTGCTTGCATGAGACTGGCACTGAGCGAAGCCGACTCCGCGTTCCGCGACGAGTTGCGGGTGTTCTTCACCACGCAGATCCCTGCGGAGATCCTCGAGCGCGCCCGCAACGACGAACTCAATTATCCCGAGGACATGGTCACCACCCAGCGGATCCTCAACGCGGCCGGTCTGGCGGTGCCGAACTGGCCGGTGGAGTGGGGCGGCAAGGACTGGACGCCGCTTCAGCACCAGATCTGGGCCGACGAGATGCGGCTGGCCGGGGTTCCGGAACCGCTTGCCTTCAACGCCAGCATGGTCGGCCCGGTGATCGCCCAATTCGGGTCCCAGGAACTCAAGGAACGCTTCCTGCCGGCCACCGCGAACCTCGACATCTGGTGGTGCCAGGGCTTTTCCGAGCCGGAGGCCGGCTCGGACCTGGCATCGCTGCGCACCACCGCGGTCCGCGACGGCGACCACTACGTGATCAACGGCCAGAAGACCTGGACGACGCTCGGTCAGTACGCCGACTGGATCTTCGTACTGGCCCGCACCGACCCGGGCGCGCCGAAGAAGCAGGCCGGTATCTCGTTCATCCTGTTGGAGATGTCCACACCCGGCATCACCCTGCGGCCGATCAAGCTGATCGACGGCAGCTACGAGGTCAACGAGGTGTTCTTCGAAGATGTCCGGGTCCCGGTCGACCAGCTCGTCGGCGAGGAGAACGCCGGCTGGAGCTACGCCAAGTTCCTGCTGTCCAATGAGCGCACCGGTATCGCCCGGGTCGGTACGTCGAAGTTGTGGCTGGCCGAGGTCAAGGAGCGCGCAGCCAAGACTCCGGTCGGCAGCGGCACCCTGCTGGAGGATCCGCTGTTCGCCGCGCAGGTCGCCGAGATCGAAAGCGAGCTGTTGGCCCTCGAGCTGACCCAGCTGCGGGTCAGCGGCGATGAGGGCACCGGCAAACCCAACCCCGCATCGTCGATCCTGAAACTGCGGGGCAGTCAGCTGCAGCAGGCTGTCACCGAGCTGCTGGTCGAGGTGGCCGGACCGGACGGTCTGCCGTTCGAGGCCCCCGACGCGGTCGACTCCCCTGTCTGGGCGCAGCAGGCCGCACCGAAATACCTGAACTTCCGCAAGACCTCCATCTACGGCGGCAGCAACGAAGTCCAGCGCACCATCATCTCCTCAACGATCCTGGGCCTCTAGGGAAAGCGCGATATGAACTTCGATCTGAGCGAAGAGCAGCAGCTGCTGGCCGATACGGCGCGGGAGGTGTTGACGCGCAGCTACGACACCGAGAGCCGCAACAAGGTCATCGAGTCCGATCTCGGCTGGAGCCGCGACGTGTGGTCCCAGCTTGCCGAGATCGGCATCCTCGGTCTGGGTTTCGAACCCGAGGAGTCCGGTCCGACCGAGGTGATGGTGGTGATGACCGAGATCGGCCGTCGGCTGGCGCCCGAGCCGGTGGCGGCAGCCGCACTGATCCCGGGAGCGGTGATCGCCACGCACGGATCAGACGAACAACGCGCACTGCTCGACGATGTCGCCTCCGGCGAGCGATTGCTGGCTTTCGCCCACACCGAACCGGGCCGGCGCGGTGCTGCCGAACTGTCGACCCGTGCCACCCGGCAGGGGGATTCCTGGACGGTGACCGGGCGCAAACACCCGGTGCTTGCCGGCGACAGCGCTGATGTACTCGTTGTCACCGCAGCCCTTCCGGGCGGCGGGTCGGGACTGTTCCTGGTCGACGGCGACGCGGTCACCCGGCACCCGTTCCGGACCTTCGACGGCCAGCGGGGCGCCGACGTGGAACTCAACGAGGCCGCCGCCCAACCGCTCGGCGCGGGCGGGGACGCCACCGCCGGCATCGAGGCGGCGGTGATCCGTTTCCAGTCGGCGCTGTGCGCCGAAGCGGTCGGTGCGATGGATGAGTCCTTGCGGCTGACGACGGATTACCTGAAGTCCCGCAAGCAGTTCGGTGTGCCGCTCAAGACGTTCCAAACCCTCACCCAGCGGGCCGCCGACATGTACGTCTCGCTGGAGTTGGCCCGCAGCATGAGCCTCTACGCCGCGGTCTGCGTTGCCGACGGTCGGTTCGATCCGATGGTCGCGGCCCGGTCCAAACTGCAGATCGGCCGCTCGGGGCGGCACATCGCCCAGGAGGCCATCCAGTTGCACGGCGGCATCGGGGTGACCGCGGAGTACCCGATCGCGCACTACGCCGCCAGGCTGACCGCCATCGAGCAGAGTTTCGGCTCGTCCACCGACCAGTTGCGCTACCTCAGCGGGCAGGTCGGCCAGTACGGGGTGGCCGCGCTGTAACCGTCCAGATCAGCAGCTGTGCAGCCAGGTCAACTGACTTTGACCAGCTTGGGCGGCTGCCAGCTGCCGTCCAGGGCTTGTTGCTCCGGCCAGTACAGCCTCATGAACATCTGGAACGGCCCGGGGGGAGCCGGCAGCCAGTTGGCCGTCCGGTCGGATTCCGGCGGGCTGTTCTGCACGTAGATCGTGATGCTGCCGTCGGGGTTGGCGACCAGGTCGGGCAGCATCGGGGAGTTGATCACGTACCGGTTGATCGGGTTGTCCACCAGCAATGACTCTGGCAGCTTGTACATCGTCACCGACCAGAACGCGTTGACCGGCGGCAACTGACCGGCCGGGAAGGTCAGGGTGTACTTGTCGGCACCGGTCAGGGGCGCGCCGTCGGAGTCGGTCGTCAGCACCGGGTACATCGCCTCGGAGTTGGAGTTGGCGTAGATCCCGATGACCGCGCCCGCCATCCGGTAGAGGTAGTTGCCGTTGAGCTCCTCCCTCGTTCCGAACAGCTGACCGGACGTGACCGCACCGGTGTCCAACTTGTCCTTCTTGAAGGCGGAGAACTCCGCCCACGCGTCGGTCCTTCCGGCTTTGAAGGCCTCCTGCATCTCGGGGCTGAGGTTCTCGGTGCTGAAGGTGCCGTCACCGGTCAGTCCGATCGAGGCGAACCGGGCCCGGACGTCCTTCTCCGACGGCAACGTCGGGGCGAACCCCAACTGGAAGTCCAGCAGGTCGAAGAACCGCACCGAGGTCTTCTGGTCCTCCGGGCTCAGCGGTGCCGGCCAATCGATGGCCGGTGCGGCCGACGGCGCGTCGGTCTTGGTGAACGTCGACAGCGGCTGGGCCTGGTAACCAGCCTGGATCTTCGCCACGTTCGCCAGGTCGTCGGGCCCGAAGAGCTGGGTGCGGTAGGCGACCAGGACGAAGTCGGTGTCGGCCTTGATGACCTCGACGATGCCCTCTGGCTTCTCGCCCGACCAGTCCGGCCCGGCCAGCAGGAAGGCGCCACCGCCGTTACCGGTGGTCCGACTGCCGACGTAGGCGAAGTTGGCGGTGTAGCCGTCGATGAACTGCAGGGAGTAGTAGCGATCCTCGTCGATCGGCGGAACCAACAGCACCAGCGGTTCGGTCCGCAGGTCGGCGCCGAGCATGGAGTACGGGGTGTCCGAGTTCGGGGTCTGGATCGTCGTATCCGCCGGCGTGAAAACTCTCGCCACACTGTGGACTTCGTTCCACGGGCCCTTGTATTCCGGGCTGCTGGAGTCGATGAAGTAGGAGTATTGGACGCGATAGTTGTCGACCATCGGGAAGCCGTAGAGATAGGCCTCCCTGGCGATTTCGCGGGCCTGCTCCGGTGACCCCGGAGCACCCGGAGCCGGCGAGGCCGATGTGCTTTCGGCCGCCCCGGGTTTCTGTCCGGCACCGCAGCCGGTCAGTGCCGCGACGAGCAGTGCGACGATGAGCCCCGCCCAGATCTTCATGACACTCCCAGTCATCTGCTATTTCACTCCCAACAGCGCGTCTATCGCGGTCGCGACCACCGCGGGCGCCGCGGTGTCACGGCCCCCGTAGGACAGTGCGTCCGTTGCCCAACCATCAATGGCGGCAAGAGCTTTCGGAGTGTCCAGGTCGTCGGCGAGGTAGCGCCGGATACGCCCGATCAGATCCCCGGAATCCGGTCCGGCGCCCAGGCCGGTCGCCGTGCGCCACCGTCGCAGCCGCGCATTCGCCTCATCGAGCACATCCTCGCTCCAGAACCGGTCGCTGCGGTAGTGCCCGGCGAGCAGGCCGAGTCGGATAGCGGCCGGATCCACGCCGGTAGCCCGCAGCTGCGAGACCAGGACCAGGTTGCCCCGACTCTTCGACATCTTGTGGCCGTCCCAGCCGATCATTCCGGCGTGGACGTAATGCCGGGCGAATCTCCGCTCGCCGGTTACGCATTCGGCGTGCGCGGCGGAGAACTCGTGGTGCGGGAAGATCAGATCGCTGCCGCCGCCCTGGACGTCGAATCCGAAGCCGATGCGGCTCAACGCGATCGCCGCGCACTCGATGTGCCAACCCGGGCGGCCGGGTCCGAACGGCGAGGGCCAACTGGGTTCGCCGGGGCGTTCGGCGCGCCACAGCAGCGCGTCCAGCGCCTCGGACTTCCCGCGCCGCTCCGGGTCTCCCCCGCGTTCGGCGAAAAGCCGCACCATGGTGTCGTGGTCGTAGTTCGACTCGTAGCCGAATTGGATTGTCGCGTCGGCCCGGAAGTAGACGTCAGGATGTTCCGGATCGTCGACAACGTAGGCGGCACCGGAGGCCAGCAGCTTCTCGACGAGCTCGATCACCTCGTCGATGGCCTCGGTGGCGCCGATGTAGTCCTGCGGCGGCAACACCCGCAAGGCGGACATGTCCTCGCGGAACAGCTGGGTCTCCCGGGCCCCAAGATCGCGCCAGTCCACACCGTCGCGTGCGGCCCGCTCGAAGAGCGGGTCATCGATATCGGTGACGTTCTGCACGTAGTGCACCCGACGGCCGTTATCCAGCCACACCCGGTAGACCAGATCGAAGGTCAGATACGTGGCCGCGTGCCCCAGATGGGTGGCGTCGTACGGGGTGATTCCGCAGACGTACATGGTGGCGGTCTCGCCGGGCGCCGTGGGCCGCAGCTGCCGGTCGGCGGTGTCGTAGAGCCGAAGATCGGGCCCGCGTCCGGGTAACTCGGGGATGTCGACACCGCGCCAGGCCTGCACGTCAGCTCGCCAACCGCATGGCGTCGAGCAACAGTTCGGCAATCTCGGGACGGCACATCAGCAGGTCCGGGAGATAGGGATCGGGTTGGTTATAGCGCAGCGGGGAGCCGTCCAGCCGGGTGGCATGCAGTCCGGCGGCCTGCAACACCCCGGCCGGTGCGGCCGAGTCCCACTCCCACTGCCCCCCCGCGTGAATGTAGGCGTCGGCATCGCCGCGGACGACGGCCATGGCCTTGGCGCCAGCGGAGCCGATCCGGATGAACTCGATGTCGAGCCGGTCGCGAAGCAGCCATAACACCGCCGGCGGCCGATTGGAGCTGGCGGTGATACGGATCGGCCCGGGCGGCCCGGGCGCCGGGGCGGTCACGGTGTCGCTGCGATGCACCTCGCCGAGGGCGGGCAGCGCCACGGCGGCGTCGGTGATGGCGCCTTCGGTTCCCGAGGTGCGCTGCCAGAGCGCCACGTGCACCGCCCAGTCCGCACGGCGCGGCATGGAGAACTCGCGGGTGCCGTCCAGCGGGTCGATGATCCACACCCGGTCGGAGTTCAGTCGCATGAGATCGTCGTGAGCCTCCTCCGACAGCACCGCATCCCCCGGCCGTTCCGCGCGCAGCCGGCGTAACAGCAGGGCGTTGGCCCTCAGGTCGCCGGCGTCGCCCAGCGCGGGCGGGAAATCGTGCCCGACCTCGTCCCGCACCGCGAGCAGCAAGCGTCCAGCCTCCTCGGCCAGATCGGCCGCCAACTCGGCGTCAGTGGGATTCACCCCGCAAGTATCGCCGAATCAGGGTCGACGCCGCTCGGTGCCCCGGGTCAGCGGGGCAAATCCGGCCGTCGGAGTAGATTTGCGGCCATGCGACGTGTGCTCATCGCGGGAATTCTCGCGGCCGTGACCCCGATCAGTCTCGTCGGCTGCGGATCGGCCGCTGCGTCCGATCCATTGACCGGCACGACCTGGCGGTTGCTGAGCATCGAGTCGATGGCGCCGGAGGAACAGCCCAGCACCACCATCGACGATCCGTCGAAGTACACCGTGACATTCGGCGACGACGGCCGGGCGGCTTTCCAGGTGGACTGCAATCGCGGTAATGCCAGCTGGGAGACCAGCGCCGCGGCGCCGGACTCAGGCTCCCTGACGTTCGGACCGATCGCGCTGACCCGGATGATGTGCCCGCAACCGTCGGAGGACAGCCGGGTCGCCGCAGCTCTCGGCTATGTCCGCAGCTACCTGCTGTCGGACGGCAAACTGCACTTGTCGATGCTGGCCGACAGCGGCGTCATGCACTGGGAACCCCAGCAGTAGCTCAGCGCGGTTTGGTTTTCCGCTTCTCCCGAACCCGGACGTTGATCCGGATGGGCGTGCCCTCGAACCCGAAGGTCTCGCGCAGTCGGCGCTCCAGGAACCGCCGGTAGCCCGCCTCGAGGAACCCCGTGCTGAACAGCACGAAGGTCGGCGGCCGGGCAGTCGCCTGGGTGGCGAACAGGATTCGCGGCTGCTTGCCCCCGCGTACCGGTGGCGGGGTGGCGGCGATGATCTCCTTGAGCCAGGCGTTCAGCTGGCCGGTCGAGATCCGCATGTCCCACGAGTTCAGCGCGGTCTCCATGGCCGGCACCAGCTTCTGCAGCGCCCGCCCGGTCTTGGCCGAGATGTTGACCCGTGGCGCCCACGGCAGCTGGGCCAGTTGCAGATCGATCTCCCGGTCCAGCAGAAAGCGGCGGTCCTCGTCGACCAGATCCCACTTGTTGAAGGCCAGGACCAGCGCGCGGCCGGCTTCGATCACCATGGTCAGCACCCGCTGGTCCTGCTCGGTGATCGGCTCGGATCCGTCGATCAGCACCACCACCACCTCAGCGGCGTCGATGGCACTGTGCGTGCGTACCGAGGCATAGAACTCATGCCCGCTGGCCTGACCGACTTTACGTCGCAGACCGGCGGTGTCGACGAAACGCCAGATCCTGCCGTCCAGTTCGATCAACGAGTCCACCGGATCGACGGTGGTTCCGGCCACATCGTGCACAACGGAGCGCTGGGCACCGGCCAATCGGTTCAGCAGCGAACTCTTGCCGACGTTCGGCTTACCGACCAGCGCGACCCGCCGCGGACCCCCGCTCGACGGCGCGGTCTCCGAGACCGTCGGCAAGTCGGCGATCACATCGTCGAGCAGATCCGCCACGCCCCGGCCGTGCGTCGCGCTGATCGCATGCGGTTGTCCCAGCCCCAACGACCACAGCGCCGCCGCGTCCGCCTCGCCCTTCTCGTTGTCCACCTTGTTGGCGGCCAGGAACACCGGCTTACCGGAACGGCGCAGAATCCGTGCGGCCGCCTCGTCGCCGGTGGTTGCCCCGACCATGGCGTCGACCACCAGGATGACCGCGTCGGCGGTCTGCATCGCCACCGAGGCCTGCTCGGCAACCAGTTGTTGCAAACCCTTGGCGTCGGGTTCCCAACCACCGGTGTCCTGCACGACGAAACGGCGGCCACTCCAGGACGCGTCGTAGGACACCCGGTCGCGGGTGACGCCGGGCAGATCCTGCACCACTGCCTCCCGCCGGCCCAGGATCCGGTTGACCAGGGTCGATTTGCCGACGTTGGGGCGACCGACCACGGCCACCACCGGCGGCGGCCCACCGGTGTCGGCGGCGTCCTGCGCCGGCTGCTCCCCGGTGATCTCCCAGTCGCTCTCGTCGGACCAGGTGCCGTCCTCGCTGATCGGACCGCTCATCGGACCGCCTTCGTTCGCTGTTCGACAAGATCTCGGAGATACGCGATGACCTGGGTCTGAGTCATATCGCTGGTGTCGACGATCAAAGCGTCGTCGGCCGGTCGCAGCGGGGACACCGCGCGGGTGGAGTCCAGATGGTCGCGGCGCAGTACGTCGGCCAGCACCGTCTCGTAGTCATCCGGCAGGCCGGCCGCCACGTTCTGGTCGTTGCGACGCCGGGCCCGTGTCTCGGCGGTGGCGGTGAGGAAGATCTTCACGTCCGCGTCCGGCAGCACCACGGTGCCGATATCGCGACCCTCGACGACCACGCTGCCCGCCGCGGCGGCGAGTTCACGTTGCAGACCGACCATGTGCGCGCGTACCGCGGGCACCGCCGAGACCGCCGACACCGCGCGAGTCACCTCCTCGCCGCGGATATGCACCGACACGTCCTCGCCGTCGAGGCGGGCATCTTCGAGTTGCGGGTCGAACCCGACCGACATCGGCACCTCGGCCGCGGCCGCGACGGACTCCGGATCCTCGAGATCCACTCCGCTGCGCAGCATCGCCAACGTCGCGATCCGGTACATCGCGCCGGTATCGAGGTAGCGGGCGCCCAGTTCGTGCGCCAAACCCCTTGATACCGAGGACTTTCCGGTTCCAGCCGGCCCGTCGATCGCGATCACCACCCGGCTCACAAGCCGACCGCCTGGTACAGCTCGCCGACTTCTTTGCGGGTCAGGACCCGGATGCTGCCCGGCCGCTGGTCCCCCAGCGCCACCGAGCCGATATCGGTGCGCACCAGAGCTTGAACCGGGAAGCCGACCGCGGCGAGCAGCCGCCTGACGATGCGATTGCGTCCCTCGTGCAAAGACACCCGAAGCATGGTCTTGCCCGGAACCGCGTCCACCACGGCGAAGTCGTCGAGCTTGACCGGCCCGTCGTCCAACTCGATTCCCGCCCGCAGCGTCTTGCCGAGGCCGCGCGGCACCGATCCTCCGACGGTGGCCAGATAGGTCTTGTGCACCTCGTAGGACGGGTGCATCAACCGATGCGCCAGTTCGCCGTCATTGGTCAGCAGGAGCAGCCCCTCGGTATCGGCGTCGAGCCGGCCGACGTGGAAGAGCTTCTTGTTGCCCCGCACCCGGTGCTCGATCAGATCCCCGATACAGGGACGACCGCGGTCATCGGACATCGTCGAGTGCATGCCGAGTGGCTTGTTGACGGCCAGGTAGACCATCGAGTCGTCGAGGACGACTCTGGCGCCGTCGACCCTGATCTCGGCGGTACCGGGATCCACCCGGGTGCCGAGTTCGGTCACCAGCCGGCCGTCCACCTCGACCCGCCCGTCGATGATCATCCGCTCTGCCACCCGCCTGGAGGCGATGCCGGCCTGCGAGAGCACCTTCTGCAGCCGAACGCCCTCGGTTTCGCGTCCCGGGTCAGACATCGGCGTCAACGTCGATCGTGACGGGCTTGTCCGGCTGCGACGATCCGGCGAGCTTGGCGAACCGCGGCTCGCTGTCCAGGTTCTCGCTGAGATCGTCGATCACATCGACGTCGGGCAGCAGCGGCGCGATATCGGGCAGTTCGGTCAGCGACGCCAATCCGAGCCGTTCCAGGAACAGCTCCGTGGTGGTGAAGGCGGTCGCGCCGCTGTCCGGGTCGGCGCCGGCCTCGGTGATCAATCCGCGCGCCACCAGCGT
>JBFYOR010000467.1:0-4279 GCA_041303695.1 Mycobacterium sp.
ACCTTCAGGACGCCGGTGGCCGCCACGCTTCTGGTGCTCGCCGCCATGATCCTCGGCACCGCGGTGCTGCCGTTGGTGTCGCTGGCTCAAGTCACCAGCCTGCTGGTACTCACCATCTTCACCCTGGTCAACGCATCGCTGATCGCCATCAAGCGGCGCGGCGGGGAGCACGGCGGATACATCACCGTTCCGACCGTCATTCCCTACCTCGGCGTGGTCCTGTGTGTCGGCACCGTCGCCTTTCAAGCCCTCAACTGGGGCTGACCCAGATCGAGCCCGGTCTACGGGCTGGACGACAGGGTGCTCTGCGGCTGCTCGAACTTCGGCTGGTTTTCCGACAGTCCGATGCACTCGCCGGTGTTCGCGCCAGTGCACGGAATGCCGTCGACCTCGGGCAACCGGCCGACCTCGCCGGCATCGGAGGAGGTGATAGAGCCGGGCTGCAGGTCCGCGCCCTCGGGGTTGATCGGGTTGAAGGTGGTGGGAGCCGGGTCGGTGGCCGGCAGGCAGCCGCCGGTCACCTCGTCGAGCACCTCACCCTCTGGGCAGGACGCCACGGCCGGCAGCACCGATCCGCCGTCGTAGGCGGCGATGGCGCTAATCGGCGCGGCAACGGCAAGGGCGAACCCGCCCGCGAGCAGCAGTCGGCGGGTTGCATTCGTCAAAACAGTCATGAGCACGCTTTCAATCACTGGGGCCGCACCGTGCGGGGCGCCTGACCCGCACCATTGCGGGGCGTCACTGGCAGTATCGCCCGGACCGCCCCGGGCGTTACACCCGGGCATCTCAGGCCCGGTCGAGCTCCTCGGCGAGTTCCATCTGCTCGGCGGTGCGGTGCACGTCATGCACGGATTGCTGCAGCTGCCTTTCCACCACCCCCATCGCCAGCCTGGCGTAGACCCACTGGCTGGTGGTGGCCAGCTGGCCTCGGCTGTTGGAGGTGAAGGTGATCATCCAGCTCAGCAGGGTGCTGACCCGGTTCTTGAACCCGACCAGATACAGCAGGTGCAGGAACAGCCAGGACAGCCAGGCGATGTAGCCGCCGAACTCCAGCTTGCCGATCTTCGCAACCGCGTGGTGGCGCGAGATCGTCGCCATGCTGCCCTTGTCGAAGTACTTGAACGGCTGCCTCGTGGCCGGATCGTCGAGCCCCTTGACCGCACGCTTGACCTGCTTGGTCACATACTTGGCGCCCTGGATCGCGCCCTGGGCCACGCCCGGCACACCCGGCACCGCGGCCATATCGCCGATGACGAAGACGTTCGGGTGTCCCTTGACGCTCAGATCGGGCTCGACGACGACCCGGCCGGACCGGTCGACCTCGGTGCCGTCGCACTGTTCGGCGATGATCTCGCCCAACGGGCTGGCCTGCACCCCGGCCGCCCACACCTTGCAGGCGCACTCCACCCGGCGCTCTTCGCCGCTCTCCTTGTCCTTCACGGTGATGCCCATGTAGTCGACGTCGGTGACCACCGAGTTGCCGTGCACCTCGACGCCCATCTTCTCCAGCCGGGCCTGGGCCTTGCGGCCGAGGTTCTCCCCCATCGGCGACAGCACGAACGGTGAGCCGTCGAGCAGCATCACCCTGCATTCGGTGGGGTCGATGGTGCGGAACGCCCCCGGCAGGGTGCGGCGTGCCAGTTCGGCGATCTGCCCGGCCAACTCGACGCCGGTGGGTCCGCCGCCGACCACCACGAACGTCAGCCGCCGGGTGCGCTCGGCCGGGTCCGTGGTGACCTCGGCCGCCTCGAACGCGCCCATGATGCGACCGCGCAACTCCAGCGCGTCGTCGATGGTCTTCATACCCGGGGCGTAGGTGGCGAAGTGATCGCTGCCGAAATAGTTCTGTTGGGCTCCGGCGGCCACGATGAGGGTGTCGAAGGGCAGCACGGTCTCCATCGCCATCAGCCGGGAGGTGACGGTCCCGTTGGCCAGGTCGACCTCTTCGACGTCGCCGAGCAGCACCGTGCAGTTCTTGACCTTCTTCAGGATCAGCCGGGTGGTGGGCGCGATATCGCCGGCCGAGAGGATTCCGGTGGCAAGTTGATAGAGCAACGGCTGGAAAAGGTGGCTGGTGGTCTTGGCGACCAGGGTGACGTCGACGTCGGCCCGCTTGAGGGACTTGGCGGCGTTCAGGCCGCCGAATCCGGAGCCGATGATGACGACGCGGTGCCGGCGGGCGGCGGGAACAGGACTGGCCATGGTGATCCTCCGGCGCTGGCTAATTGCTGCTGCGAGACGAGGCTACCGCCGAGGCGGCCACACCGCCCGGGTTGCGCAGGGTTTTTCAGTGAACCCACTGCAAACCCCTGACGTCGCTGACACCGGCGGACGCCGGCTCGGGGATGGGGAGCACTTGATCGACCCTGAACCGGAATCCGACGAGCAGTGGGTCGCCGCTGTCCGATTGGCCGGCGGCGTCCAGGCTCACCGTGAGGTCGATGAAGTCAGCCGACTCGGTGCGTCGTGCGGCTCCATCGGGAGTAATCACGCCCATCACGTAGAGAGTCCCGGGTGACGGGAAGTACAGATCGAAGAAGTCGCTGCCGATGTACGGGTCGTCGAAGACCGCGCCGGTGAACAGCCGGGTCAGTCCGGCGGCCACGCTGATCACGATCGACGCGGTGGCTCCGATCACCTGGCCCACCATGAAGCCGACGAAGTTCTCACCGAACAGCGACCCGATGCCCTCCCCGATGGCGAAGCCGATCGCGACGTGCAGTCCCGGCTCGCGCAGGACCGCCTTGATCACGACGTTCGTGACGTCGTTCACCGGCATTCCGCCGATGACGTCGACAACGACGGTGCTGATCAGGTTTGCGGTGGCCGACCGGCTCAGCAGCGATGCCACCGCAGCCTTGGTGACCTGACCGGCAATCCCGTCCAGCAACCCGTTGGTGATTCCGGCGTCTCTGAGCAGGTTGATCACGACGACTTCTGCCGCCGCGCCGAGTGCCTGTCGCACTTCGGCTTTGCCCACGATCGAATGAACAGCGCCGGGGACGGTGGCGTCGACCGCGGCCCGGAAGTCCGGGTTGGCCTGCAGCGACTCCAGTGCGGTCAGCAGCGCCGCCGACAGTTCGGTCCCGGCCAGCACGGCATCGGCGATCTCGTTGGCGGCACCGGTGATGGCGGTGCTGACGCCGGGGTGGCCCAGCAGTTCGGTAATCGCCGCACCGAGTGCCACGGCCACGTCGGCGCTGACCGCCGGATTGGCCAGCAGGGCCGCCGCCGCCGGGCCGAACGTGGGGCCGAGAAGATTCCCCAGGGCCGCCCGGACAGCCGCGTTGGCCGCCAGTTCGGTGATCACGGTCGTGGTGGTGGTGCCGAGTACCTGCTGAACCGCCGGATTTCCCAACAACATGCTGTCGACGGTGCCCAGCGCGGCGGTGATGGTCGCACCCAGCGCTGCCCGGATGACGGGATCGGCCTGCAGTGCCTCAACCGCAAGCTGCAGTGCGTCGGCCACGTCGGTACCCGCCAGCACAGCGGCCACGATCTGATCCGCGGCCCCCGTCAGTGCGGTACCCACGCCAACCTGGCTGAGGAAGGTGGCGACCGTGGTACCGGCCACTGCCGCCACACCGTCACCGACTGCCGAATCGGCAAGCAGACCGACGACCGCATCCCCCACCACGGATCCGACCGCGGCGGCAGCGGGGCTACCGCCCAGCGCCGAGGCCACCAATTGGGCGATCTGCTCACCGGCGGAGCCGCTGTCGAGTGCCGAGGCAACGAACTCGGCGATCTGCTCCCCGATGAGGTCCCGCACCGGCTCGTCGCCCAAGAGTTCTGCGATCAGGCCCGAGGTGGTGGTTCCAAGTGCCTGGGCCACAGCGGGATTGCTCAGCAATTCGGTGTTGACGGTGTCCAGCACCGCTGTGATCGAGGCACCCAGGGCCGCGACGACGGCGGGGTTGCCCTGCAACTCCCGCAGTGCGTCCTGCAGTACCGCCATCACGTCGCCGCCCGCCACCACCGCGGTGGCGACCTGACCCGCAACGCCGGCCAGTGCCGCATCGATCGCGGGCTGGCCGAGGAACGTCACGACCGCCGCGCCCACCACCGCGGCTACGCCATCGCTGACCGCGGCGTCAGCCAGCAGGCCGACCACCGCATCACCCAACGCCGCACCCACGGCATCACCAACCGGACCACCGCCCAGAGCCGCGGCCACCAGCTGCGAGACCTGCTGCCGCACCACACTCTCCACCGCCGGATCACCGGCCAACCCACCGATCAACGCCGTCAGCGTCGAGCCCAACGCCTGCCCCACAAC
>JBFYOR010000468.1:0-5416 GCA_041303695.1 Mycobacterium sp.
GGTGACCTGGAGATTCTCGAAATGGACGCCGGTGAGCTCGAGTTCGCCGGGTACACCACGGTGGGCGCCGGGGAGAAGATCCCGGTACCCGACACCCCGTACGACCGGGAGTTCTGGGCCGGCATCGACGACGAGGGTGTGGGCGGGCATAACCGGCGCTGACCCGGCTTCATTTCGGGACACAGTTCTGAGTAGTGTTCCGAGAAGTTGACTCAAAGGGGATCAGTGCAGATGAGCGCACCTACCGCCAATCGGCGCAGCACCGGCGTCTTCTCGCCGGGCCGGGCCCAGATCGCGCAGAAGACCCTGCGGACCGACAACTGGCTGAAATCGCCCATCCTGTCCGACCTGGGGTTTGCGGCGTTCATCATCTACGCCACCGTCCGGGCGTTCCAGCGTGACCACTTCTTCGTCGAGAAGTACCACTACCTGACGCCCTTCTACTCGCCGTGTCTGTCCGTCAAGTGCGGCGAGGCCAGCGAGTTCTGGCCGCAGATCCTGCCGGGCACGGGACTGCTGTCGCTGTTGCCCTACGCGCTGCTGTCGCTGCCGTTCCTGTTGCTGTTCCGGCTGACCTGCTACTACTACCGCGGCGCCTACTACCGGTCGGTGTGGCAGTCCCCGACCGCCTGCGCGGTCGCCGAACCGCATGCGAAGTACACCGGCGAGACCCGTTTCCCGCTGATCCTGCAGAACCTGCACCGCTACTTCTTCTACATCGCGGCGATCATCTCGGTGATCAACACCTGGGACGCCATCCAGGCCTTCCACTCCCCGTCCGGCTTCGGGTTCGGCCTGGGCAACATCGTCCTGGTCACCAACGTCGTGCTGCTGTGGCTCTACACGCTGTCCTGCCACTCCTGCCGGCACGTGATGGGCGGACGGCTCAAGCACTTCTCCAAGCATCCCGTGCGGTACTGGTCGTGGACCAAGATCAGCGAACTCAACGTGCACCACAAGAAGTTCGCCTGGATCACCCTGGGCTCGCTGATGTTCACCGACTTCTACGTCATGCTCGTGGCCAGTGGCGCGATCTCCGACCTGAGATTCATTGGCTGACAGGGCCATCCCCGGGCGCATTCCCCTGATTAGAGCGAGGTTCCATGGTTGAGATCGAGCGGCATTCCTACGACGTGGTCGTGATCGGCGCCGGCGGCTCGGGTCTGCGGGCGGTCATCGAGGCGCGCCAGCGGGGCCTGAAGGTCGCGGTGGTGTCCAAGTCGCTGTTCGGCAAGGCCCACACCGTGATGGCCGAGGGCGGCTGCGCGGCGGCGATGGGCAACGCCAACCCGAAGGACAACTGGCAGGTGCACTTCGCCGACACCATGCGTGGCGGCAAGTTCCTCAACAACTGGCGGATGGCCGAACTGCACGCCCAGGAGGCCCCCGACCGGGTCTGGGAGCTGGAGACCTACGGCGCGCTGTTCGACCGGACCAAGGACGGCCGGATCAGCCAGCGCAACTTCGGCGGCCACACCTATCCCCGGCTGGCCCACGTCGGTGACCGCACCGGCCTGGAGATCATCCGCACCCTGCAGCAGAAGATCGTCTCGCTGCAGCAGGAGGACAAGGCCGAACTCGGCGACTACGACGCCCGGATCAAGATCTTCGCCGAATGCTCGATCACCGAATTGCTCCTCGACGACTCCACCGGCGAGAAGAGAGTCGCCGGGGCGTTCGGCTACTGGCGCGAGACCGGCAAGTTCATCGTGTTCGAGGCCCCGGCGGTGGTGCTGGCCACCGGCGGTATCGGCAAGTCGTTCAAGGTGTCCTCGAACTCCTGGGAGTACACCGGCGACGGCCACGCCCTTGCTATGCGCGCGGGCTCGTCGCTGATCAACATGGAGTTCATCCAGTTCCACCCGACCGGCATGGTCTGGCCGCTGTCGGTGAAGGGCATCCTGGTCACCGAAGGTGTCCGCGGCGACGGCGGGGTTCTGAAGAACTCCGAGGGCAAGCGGTTCATGTTCAACTACATCCCCTCGGTGTTCAAAGGCCAGTACGCTGAAACCGAGGAGGAGGCCGACCAGTGGCTCGCCGAACAAACAGGATCAGCCGACGGCAAGGCCCGGCGCACCCCTGACCTGCTGCCCCGCGACGAGGTGGCACGCGCCATCAACACCGAGGTCAAGGCCGGCCGCGGCACCCCGCACGGCGGCGTCTACCTCGACATCGCCTCCCGGATGACCCCCGAGGAGATCAAGCGCCGGCTGCCGTCGATGTACCACCAGTTCCTGGAACTGGCCGAGGTCGACATCACCAAGGACGAGATGGAGGTCGGGCCGACCTGCCACTACGTCATGGGCGGTATCGAGGTCGATCCCGACACCGGCGCGGCCGCGACGGCCGGGCTGTTCGCCGCCGGCGAGTGCTCCGGCGGCATGCACGGCTCCAACCGCCTCGGCGGCAACTCGCTGTCGGACCTGCTGGTGTTCGGCCGTCGCGCCGGCCTCGGCGCTTCGGACTACGTGCGCGGGCTGTCCAACCGGCCGACGGTGTCGGAGGCGGCGCTGGAGGAGGCCGCCACCATCGCGCTGGAGCCGTTCAACGGGCCGCAGGGCAAGGCGAAGCCGGAGAACCCGTACACCCTGCACGCCGAGCTGCAGCAGACGATGAACGACCTGGTCGGCATCATCCGCACCGGCGAGGAGATGCAGCAGGCGTTGGACAAGATCGAGGCGTTCAAGGTTCGCTACCGCAACATCGAGTCCGACGGCAAGCGTGCCTTCAACCCAGGCTGGCACCTGGCGATGGACATGCGCAACATGCTGATGGTCAGCGAGTGCGTGGCCCGCTCCGGGCTGGCCCGCACCGAGAGCCGCGGCGGACACACCCGCGACGACTTCCCGCAGATGGACAACCACTGGCGGCGTGCCCTGGTGGTGTGCCGCACCCAGGGTGACGATCCGGTGATGCCGACGATCACGGCCACCCGCGAGGAACAGACCCCGATGCGGGAGGATCTGTTGGAGTTGTTCGAGATCGAGGAACTCGGCAAGTACTTCACCGACGAAGAGCTCGAGCAACATCCCGGACGGAGGAGCTAGATGAGCTACCAGGCAAACCTGCGGGTGTGGCGCGGCGACGACGATGGCGGCGAGCTGCGCGACTACGAGGTTGGCGTCAATGAGGGCGAGGTCGTCCTGGACGTCATCCACCGGCTGCAGGCCGAGCAGACCCCCGACCTCGCGGTCCGGTGGAACTGCAAGGCCGGCAAGTGCGGCTCCTGCTCGGCTGAGATCAACGGCCGGCCACGGCTGATGTGCATGACCCGGATGTCGACCTTCGACGAGGCCGAGACCGTCACCGTCACCCCGCTGCGCACCTTCCCGGTGATCCGCGATCTGGTGACCGACGTCTCGTTCAACTACGAGAAGGCCCGCGAGATCCCGTCATTCGCGCCGCCCAAGGAGTTGCAGCCGGGTGAGTACCGGATGGCGCAGATCGACGTGGAGCGCTCCCAGGAGTTCCGCAAGTGCATCGAGTGCTTCCTGTGCAACAACGTCTGCCATGTGGTGCGTGACCACGAGGAGAACAAGAAGTCCTTCGCCGGCCCGCGTTATCTGATGCGCACCGCCGAACTCGATATGCACCCGCTGGACACCATGGACCGCAAGGACATGGCCCAGGAGGACTTCGGCCTCGGCTTCTGCAACATCACCAAGTGCTGTACCGAGGTGTGCCCCGAGCACATCAAGATCACCGACAACGCGCTGATCCCGATGAAGGAGCGCGTGGCCGACCGCAAGTACGACCCGGTGGTCTGGCTCGGCAACAAGCTGTTCAAGCGCGGCGGGTAGCACCCACCGGACTCAGCGCAGCCGCTTGAACGTGCTGCGGTGGAACACGATCGGTGCACCCGCGTCGTGCACGGTGATCTCGCGGATGCGCATGATCACGATGGTGTGGTCGCCGGCCGGCACCTGTTGCTCGATTTCGCTTTCCAGCCAGACGCAGGTTCCGTCGATGAACAGCGCGCCGGTTTCGGTGGACACTGTGCTCAGCCCGGCGAACCGGTCGCCGGTCTTGGCGGCTAGGGTGCGCGCGACACCGTCATGCCCCTCGTGCAGCAGGCTGATGCCGAGCACCGGCAGTCTCTCCAGCCGGGGCCACGTCTGCGAGGTGTTCTGCACGCAGAACGACACCAGCGGAGGGTCCAGCGAGACCGGGACGAACGTACTGGCCGCCAGACCGATCCGGCTGCCCTCGACGTGCGCGGCGATGGCGATCACCCCGGACGGGAAATGGCCGAACGCCTCGCGCAGTGCGGCGGGGCTCAACTCTGTGTTGCCCATGGTTCAGCGCGGGCTGTTGTTCAGCACATACTGCAGGCCGGCCAGCAGTTGCGAAACCGGATCGGCTCCGCCGCCGAAGGCCGCCTGGGTGGCCGGTGCGGTGACGGCCGCAGGGTCGTAGCCGTTCACCGGGTCCACCGTGATCGGTGCGGTCAGCGGATCGTCGTTGCGGGAATAGCCGGAATCCACCATCGGCTGCAGCACCGCGTCCAGTTGATTGAGCGTCTCGGTGGGAACGCCGAGGTATTTGAACGGCAACACCAGCGGAAGGTGTTGTTCGGGAATCAGATACGTCGTCGTCGTGGCGCCCCGGGAGTTGACGGTTTTCCTGATGTTGCGCTCCGGCACCATGCTCGGGTTGGTGAAGGCCACCGCGGTGTGACCGGTCGCCAGACCCACGATCGCGTTCATCACCGCCATCAGGTTGTCCTGGCGGTCCGGCCAGTCGGCGATGCTGTCGTAGGCGGAGATGAACATGTGGGTGTCGTACTGGCTCTCCACCGGGGCCGGGATCCGGTAGTCCAGCGAGGGCACGACAGTGCCCACCGGAAAGTTCATGGTCAGGAAACTCTCACCGAAGGCGTGCCGCGCGACCGGGTCGCCGTAGGTCGCGAAGGACAGGTCCCCCGGCGGCGGGGCGGTGGGATCACCGGCCAGTCGGGCCTGCACGGCGTTGAGGACGAGCGCCCCCTCGGACAGGCCGATCGCCGTCCCCGGGCCGCCTTCCCGGATGGCGTGTGCGAGGTTGCCCTCCCCCTCGTCGACCGATTCCCCGACGCTGGGGCCGTCGATGCCCAGACCCGGGAAGTTATCGTCCAACCGCCCGATGCCCGGGAACAACCGTTCCAGGGTGTGGCCCTGGACCTGGCCCGCCGGATAGTCGACGATCTGCCGCTCCAATCCGGGGAACCAGTCCGCGCCCGTGCGGCGGATGTACTCGTCGTACGGGATGCCCAGAACGTGGGCACCGCCCAACGCGTAACCCCTGCCGGGCGTGCCGCGCTGCGCGGTGACGTCCGTCGACGACCCGTCCGGTTGCGACTGCTCGGCGACGGCGACGCCGGCGGAGGCACCCACAGCCACCGCGGTGACCAGTGCTGTCAGTAGGACCCTCATGTCGC
>JBFYOR010000469.1:0-3356 GCA_041303695.1 Mycobacterium sp.
GAGTTCCTCGGCGGTTCGATCGCTCCCGGCGTGCAACTGTCCTCCGATGCCGCTGCAGCCCGCTCGGCCGCGCTTCGCCGGGTCGAGTTGACCCGACCGCGCTCGGTGGTCGGCAAGAACACGGTGGAATGTATGCAGTCCGGCGCGGTGTTCGGGTTCGCCGGACTCATCGACGGTCTGGTGAATCGCATCCGTGAGGATGTCGACGGGTTCGCCGCCGGCCGCGATGTGGCCGTGGTGGCAACCGGGCACACCGCGGCGCTGATGCTGCCGGAGTTGCGCACCGTCGAGCACTTCGACAAGCACCTCACCCTCGACGGGCTGCGGATGGTCTACGAACGCAACTCCGACGGGCAACGCGGGCGCCTCAAGCCTGCCCGCTGAACCCACCGGTTCAAAAGGCCATTTAAGCTGCCACGTCGTGAGTGATGCTGAGGCGCCGGCCGCCGACGACCCGCAGGACGACGTCCCCGAGCAGTTCCGGATCCGCCAGGCCAAGCGGCAACGACTGCTGGACGAGGGGCGCCAGCCCTACCCGGTGGCAGTGCCGCGGACCCACTCGTTGGCCGAGGTCCGGGTGGCTCATCCTGATCTGGCGCCCGATACGGCCACCGGCGAGATCGTCGGGGTGACCGGACGGGTGGTCTTCGCCCGTAACTCGGGCAAGCTCTGTTTCGCGACCCTGCAGGAGGGTGACGGAACCCAGTTGCAGGCGATGATCAGCCTGGCCGGTGTCGGCGCCGACGCGCTGGAGGCCTGGAAGTCCGATGTCGATCTGGGCGATATCGTCTTCGTCCGCGGCGAGGTGATCAGCTCACGGCGCGGGGAGTTGTCCGTCCTGGCGGACGGGTGGCAAATGGCGGCCAAGGCGCTACGGCCGCTGCCGGTGGCGCACAAGGAAATGAGCGAGGAGTCGCGAGTCCGGCAACGTTATGTCGACCTCATCGTCCGGCCGCAGGCTCGAGCGGTGGCCCGGCAGCGCATTGCCGTCGTCCGGGCCGTTCGCCACGGACTGGAGCGTCGCGGTTTCCTCGAGGTCGAGACCCCGATGTTGCAGACCCTGGCCGGAGGGGCGGCGGCCCGGCCGTTCGTCACCCACTCCAACGCCCTGGACGCCGACCTGTACCTGAGGATCGCACCGGAATTGTTTCTGAAGCGCTGTGTGGTGGGCGGTCTCGAGCGGGTCTTCGAACTCAATCGTGTCTTCCGCAACGAAGGTGCCGACTCCACCCATTCCCCGGAATTCGCGATGCTTGAGACGTACCAGGCGTGGGGGACGTACGACGATTCCGCCGTCATGATCCGTGAACTTATTCAGGCTGTCGCCGACGAGGCGATCGGGACGCGTCAGGTGACATTGCCCGACGGCAGTGTCTACGACCTGGACGGGGAATGGCCGTCGATACAAATGTATCCCTCATTGTCCGAAGCGCTCGGCGAGGAGATCACCCCGGAGACCCCCGCTGAATATCTGTTTGCTATTGCCGACCGCCTCGGGGTCGAGATTCCCGGGGACCGCGGGTACGGACACGGCAAATTGGTCGAGGAACTGTGGGAACATACCGTCGGGAACACATTATGGGCGCCGACTTTCGTCAAGGATTTCCCGGTCGAGACCGCACCGTTGACCCGCCAGCACCGCAGCATCGCCGGGGTGACCGAGAAATGGGACCTGTACGTGCGCGGGATCGAATTGGCCACCGGGTACTCCGAACTGGTCGACCCGATCATCCAGCGGGAACGATTCGAGGCCCAGGCCCGTGCGGCGGCCGCCGGGGACGACGAGGCGATGGCACTCGATGACGATTTCCTTTCCGCAATGGAGTTCGCGATGCCGCCGACCACCGGAACGGGAATGGGTATTGACCGATTGTTGATGGTTCTTACCGGGCTGTCGATCAGGGAGACGGTTTTGTTTCCGATTGTTCGGCGCCACGGCAACTGAACTGCGCCGATCGGTAATTCTTGTAATTCGGCACCCAGTTGTGGCACATTATCGGCAGGCTTAAACGTCGGTCGTCCCGCGCGCATAGAAGATTCGAGGAAAATACATGGCTAAAAAGGTCACCGTCACCCTTGTCGATGATTTCGACGGCGACGGTCCCGCCGATGAAACAGTCGAATTCTCCATCGACGGTGTGAGCTATGAGATCGACCTTTCGGTCAAGAATGCGCAGAAACTCCGTGACGAATTCAAACAGTGGATCGAGGCCGGCCGCCGGGTGGGCGGACGCCGCCGCGGACGTCCCGGTGCACCCGGACGGGGTGGGCGTGCCTCGATCGACCGCGAACAGAGCGCTGCCATCCGGGAGTGGGCCCGCCGCAATGGGCACAAGGTGTCCACCCGCGGGCGCATTCCGGCGGAGATCATCGAGGCTTTCCACTCCGCCAGCTGACCTCGCCCGGTTTCGCTCGCCGCGAAGTACCTGGTCACTGAGAACTTCGTGGGCGGTACCGGGAAACGAAACGACGCCCTGCGGCGTTGGACTGCTGTGTCCGCTATGACGGATTTGGGTCCGGCTGGCCGGGGAGAGCATCTCCGCGGCGCCGCCCACTAGAGTGGACGCTGCGGTGCACGGTGACTACCGCCGCACCACGTGATGGAGGGCAGGTAACCACCGATGTTCGAGAGATTCACTGACCGCGCCCGCAGGGTCGTCGTCCTGGCTCAGGAAGAAGCCCGGATGCTCAACCACAACTACATCGGCACCGAGCACATCCTGCTCGGCCTCATCCACGAGGGCGAGGGTGTCGCCGCGAAGTCGCTGGAGTCCCTGGGCATCTCGCTGGAGGGTGTGCGCTCGCAGGTCGAGGAAATCATCGGCCAGGGCCAGCAGGCCCCGTCCGGGCACATTCCCTTCACCCCACGGGCCAAGAAGGTGCTGGAGCTCAGCCTGCGCGAGGCGCTGCAGCTCGGCCACAACTACATCGGCACCGAGCACATCCTGCTCGGCCTCATCCGCGAGGGGGAGGGCGTTGCCGCCCAGGTCCTGGTCAAACTCGGCGCCGAGCTGACCCGGGTCCGCCAGCAGGTCATCCAGCTGCTCAGCGGCTACCAGGGCAAGGAGACCGCCGAAGCCGGTAGCGGCGGCCGCGGCGGCGAAGCGGGTAGCCCGTCCACATCGCTGGTTCTCGACCAGTTCGGCCGCAACCTCACCGCTGCCGCTATGGAAGGCAAGCTCGACCCGGTCATCGGCCGGGAGAAGGAAATCGAGCGAGTCATGCAGGTGCTGAGCCGGCGCACCAAGAACAACCCGGTGCTGATCGGCGAGCCCGGCGTCGGCAAGACCGCCGTGGTGGAGGGTCTGGCCCAGGCCATCGTCAATGGTGAGGTCCCCGAGACGCTGAAGGACAAG